>PLGM01000084.1:0-44705 GCA_003139795.1 Acidobacteriaceae bacterium
AGAACCTGGCACTGTCCAGTATAGTACACAGCCACTGATTAAGAACGGACAAGTGCAGACGTACAACCTCAGGCTTGGCTCTTATTGCTGGCACCTTAAGAACGACCCAAATCTGAGGCGGTGGATAGAAACGACTTCAAAACGGTCAGTATCGCATCTGACAAATGAGGCAGAATGGATCTCTAGGCAAAGAAATCGAGCAGCCCATGAGCACGATTTCAGGCAATATGACGCAGCTGCATTTCAGGCAAGAATCTACAATTCGACGGGTCTACTGGCGCTTCTTCATCCTGCGGAATGAGCGAATTCAAGATCTCATACGGCGGATCGCGGACCTCGGCGGAGCGCTCCCCGGGCCCCATCAACATCCCTTCCAAGCTATACTCTCCCAATGCGCAACGAATTCACAACCGTCATTGAGCGCGACGGCGATTGGTTTGTCGCCTGGTCTCCTGAAATTCTAAGCGCCAACGGGCAGGGACACACCGTGGATGAGTGCAGCGAGAGCCTGTGCGCGGCAATTCAACTGATTCTGGAAGACCGTCGCTCGATCCTGGAGGTTGGCCAACAGGGTAATCACTGAACGGGTCAAGTGTGGGGCGGAGACTCCCTCAGGGGCTAAAGCCCTACGCTCTTATCGCTGGATCTGCGGCACGACTGAAGTCGTGCCCTGACACAAGGCTGATTCTTGAAGAGCGCCATAGCAGGAACAGGCGCAGCAAGAACGCCACTCCCGACTGGGAGTGGCGTTTTTTTGAAGCGATGAGGCTGGCTATTTGCGTTTCGCGGGGGCCTTGGCGGGCCTGGGAGCGGGGTGCCTGGGTTTGGTGGGGAGGGCCTCGGGGGGAGGAGCCGGAAGTGTCTCCTCCTCGCGGGAGGCAAAGAAGCGCACTCCCTCCTGATGCTCGCCCATCACATGGAGGCGCAGGAAGTTGGTGGACCCGGACTTGGTGCGGGTGCCGGCCACGATGGCGATCACTTCGCGGGGCCGGACGAAGCCGCGCTGCTCGAGCAGGTTCTCGGCACAATCGACCAGGGCTTCCGTGCTGCTTACCTTGGGGCAGCGGATGGGAGTGGTGCCCCAGAGCAGGTTGATGCGGTTGATGGTGACATCGACCGGGCTGAGCGCGAAGATGGGCGCCGAGGGATGGTACTTGGAGAGCTGGCGGGCGGTCGATCCCGACTCAGTGAACAGCGCGATGCCGCGCAGGTCCAGATCGTCGGCGGCATGGGCCGTGGCTTCGCAAATGGTTTCAGCGATGGAGAGGTGGGTTCTGCGTTCCCGCGACTGGGAACTGCTCTCTTCCTTGATGTGGCGCTCGGCATCGATGACGATGCGCGCCATCATGGAGACGGCCTCGACCGGGTACTTGCCCACGGCCGACTCGCCGGAGAGCATCACGGCGTCTGTGCCGTCGTAGACGGCATTGGCCACGTCGGAGACCTCGGCGCGGGTGGGACGGGGGTTCTCGATCATCGACTCCAGCATCTGCGTGGCGGTGATGACCGGCTTGCGGTACTCGGCGGCGCGGCGGATGATGTGCTTCTGAATGGCGGGCACCTTCTCCGGCGGCACCTCGACGCCCAGATCGCCGCGGGCCACCATGATGCCGTCGGCGGCCGTGAGGATGGCGTCCAGGTGCTCGATGGCCTGGGGCTTTTCGAGCTTGGCGATGATCCAGGTTTCGCCGCCGTAGGCCGAGACGCGGTTGCGGACCAGGCTGACGTCTTCCCCGGTGCGGACGAAGGAGACGGCGATGGCGTCCACGCCGTTCTTGAGCGCGAATTCAAGGTCCTCGCTGTCCTTTTCGGTCAGAGAGGGGACGCGCACGGAAATGCCGGGGAGATTGATGCCCTTGTGTTCCCCGAGCATGCCGCCGTTGATGATCTCGCAGACGACGTCGCCCCTTTCCACCTCGTGGACGCGCAGCTCGATGAGGCCGTCGGAGAGCAGGATGCGCGAGCCCTGCTCGACATTTTCCGCCAGGGTCTTGAAGGTGGTGCCAACCAGGGATGCCGTCCCAGGGACCTCGCGCGGCGTAATGGTGATCCGCTGGCCCGCTTTGAGCAGCACGGACTGGTGATCTTTCAGCTTCGAGGTGCGGATCTTGGGTCCCTGCAGATCGCCCAGGATACACAGCGGCTTATGCTCCTCGCTGCTCACCTTGCGGATCATCTGGATCAGCGCCAGCTTCTCCTCGTGGGAGCCATGGGAAAAGTTGAGGCGAACCACATCGACGCCGGCGCGGATCAGATTGCGAAAAACTGGTTCGGTGTTGGAGGCCGGTCCGAGGGTGGCGACGATCTTTGCGCGGCGTTGGGATGGGGATTCGGTCATACTCAGTTCGAATGCCATTGGGGAACTCCAAAAAAGGGCTTAGTTGGGTAAGAGAACCTGTAGATGTTGGCCCGCTTCATTGTACACGGGAAGTTGGACCGGACATTGACTTAATCCATCATGCAAATGGGGCAGTGCAAGAGTCGGTGAGACTTGTCACTGACTGGCAGAAAGCGAATCGGGTTCGCCGAAAGCGGGAACGTTCGCCTGGCGTTCCCGAAAAAGGGCGCCGTTCAGTTCCGCGCCCATCAGGACGCTGAAGGCGGTGATGTAGAGCCAGACCAGGGTGGCGATGCCGGCGCCAAAGGAGCCGTAGAACATGGAATAGTCGGCAATGCGGGTGACATACCAGCCGAAGGCCAGGGTGGCCGGGAACCAGAGGAGTGTGCTGATGATGGCGCCGGGGGCAACCCACAACCAGTGCTCCGTGCGCCTGGTGCCGAAATGGTAAAGGGCGGCAAGGACGGTGACGCTGGTGAGCAGTGCGACCGACCAGCGCACGAAGCGCCACAAGACGAGCACGATGTGGCGCAGTTCGTGGCCGGCGTTATCAATCATCCAGGTCTCGATCTGGTGGCCGAATACGACCACCAGGGTAGCCAGGGAGAGGGGGACCAGCGCAATAGGTACCAGCAGCAGGGCGCGGAGGCGGCGACCCCAAAAGCTCCAGTCTTCCAGCGGGAGGCGGTAGGCGCGGCGAAAGCCCTCCATCAGCGACAGCATCATGCCCAGGCCGGCAAAGACGGTAAGGGCGGCTGCGGACAGGATCAACTGGTTGGAGTGGAAGCGCCGGCTGAGGACGTAAGACTGCAGCAGGGCCATGGAATCGGCGGGCAGTATCTGCTCGAAGGCACCGCGGATTTCGCCCACCAGCGTGGTTCCCTCCGGCACCTGGGCCAGCAGCGTGGTGATGACCAGAAGGGCGGGAAACAGCATGAGCATGCCGGAGTAGGCCGCGGCCTTGGCCGTGTTGATCACGTCGTTGGCAAGGGCCTGAGCCGCAGCAGTCCGGAGCTTGGCAAGAAACGTGATCATCGGAGTCACAGGCTAGAGTAGAGCATTTGCGGGATTCCGGCTAGAGATTTTTGCCGCGGGGTGCACCGGGCAAGCTACAGGATGGGCCGGCAGGAAGGGATGGCGTGGCGCAAGCGCCTGACGACCCGGAATGAAACCGTTTATCATGGCCGAGCGATGAGAACCTCTTCCAATCAACCTCTCCGGACGTTGCTGTCGCTCATGATGCTGGCTGGTCTTGGCTGGCTCTCTGCCGCGGCCCAGACCAAGCCCGTTCCCAACCCGCAATTGGCGTCGAAGGAACTGAATGCGCGCGTTGAGGCGCTGCTGAAGAAGATGACGCTGGAGGAGAAGATCGGTCAACTGGTGCAGTACAACGCCGGTTATGCCACTGGACCCAACGCCTCGAACCTAAAATATGACGAAGTGGCGGCGAAAGGCCAGGCAGGATCCTTTCTGAACGTTGTGGGTGCGGAGGCGAGCAACCATTACCAGCACATCGCCATGGAGAAGTCGCGGCTGCACATTCCACTGCTTTTTGGGCAGGATGTGATCCACGGCCATCGCACCATCTTCCCCATTCCGCTGGCGATTGCAGCCAGCTGGGACCCCTCGGCAGCGGAACTGGTGGCGCGTTCGGGGGCCGAGGAGGCGCGCGCCGACGGGTTGAGCTGGGTTTTTTCGCCCATGGTGGACATCGCGCGCGACCCGCGCTGGGGCCGCATTGTCGAGTCCGCCGGCGAGGATCCCTACCTGGGTTCGGCGATGGCGCGCGCATGGGTGAAGGGTTACCAGCAGGACGATCTTTCCAAGCCGGACTCCGTGGCAGCATGCGTGAAACATTTTGCCGCTTACGGAGCGGCCATTGCCGGGCGCGACTACAACGCTACGGACATGAGCGAGATCACGTTGCGCGAGGTTTACCTGGAGCCCTATCACGCCGCGGTCGAAGCCGGCGCGGCTACGCTGATGAGCTCGTTCAACTCCATCAATGGAGTTCCCGCCTCCGCCAATCCCCTTACTCTGACAAAGATTCTGCGCAAGGAGTGGGGCTTTGACGGTTTTGTCGCCTCCGACTGGGGCGCGGTTGCCGAACTGGAGAACCACTCCATCGGCGATGGGCCCACCGTGGCCCGCAAGGCTCTGGAAGCAGGCGTGGACATGGACATGGAAGGCGGCTTGTACGGCGCGGTGATTGC
The DNA here is from genome assembly GCA_003139795.1 of Acidobacteriaceae bacterium. Taxonomy (GTDB): domain Bacteria; phylum Acidobacteriota; class Terriglobia; order Terriglobales; family Acidobacteriaceae; genus Telmatobacter. The sequence goes on from PLGM01000084.1 coordinate 4,552, forward strand.
CGACCAGGTACGATCGGGCAAGATTCCGGAGAGCGTGGTGGATGAGGCGGCCAGCCGGGTTCTGCGCGTCAAGTTTGCGCTGGGGTTGTTCGACCATCCCTACACCCCGGAGGGGCCGGCTTACGATGCCACGCCGGAAAAGCGCGCCGCCGTGCGCAAGGTAGCTGACGAGACTTTTGTTCTGCTGAAGAACGACCCGGTCGAGGGCGCAGGAACCCTGCTGCCGCTCACCGCCAAGGCGAAAAAAGTGGCTCTGATCGGACCCCTTGCCGACAACCAGCGCGAGCTGTTGGGGGCATGGGCCGTGACCGGCGACCCCAAGTACGTGGTTACGCTGCGAACGGCGCTCGAGGAGCGGCTGGGCGATCGCCTGCTTTACGCCCAGGGCTGCGATCTGCTCTCGGGCGAGGACGCCAACGTGTTGAAGCACGTGGATTTCGATCGCCCCATGACTGCCGACGATCATGCGCCGGTACCCGACGATGCGAAAACCATCGCGGAAGCCGTGGAGACGGCCAGGAAGGCGGATGTGGCCATCCTGGCACTTGGCGAGCCAACCAACTGGATGGAAGGCGAGGCCTCGAGCCGCGCCACGCTGGGCTTTACCGGCGTCCAGGAACAGCTTCTGGAGGCGGTGGTGGCCACCGGGAAGCCTGTAATTCTGGTTCTGCTCGCCGGGCGGCCGCTGGAGTTGAAGTGGGCCGCCGAGCATGTGCCCGCGATTCTCGAGGCGTGGAGCCCGGGAATCGAGGCCGGACATGCCGTGGCCGATGTGCTGTTCGGTGATGTGAATCCTTCCGGCAAGCTACCGTCGAGTTTCCCGCGGGCCGTGGGCCAGGAGCCGCTTTACTATGCGCAATTGCCCACCGGCCGGCCGGCGCATGTGGATTTGAGCCATTTCCCGCGCAATGCCGAAGAGAAGTTTGTCTCGCGCTACATGGATGAGGAGAACTCGGCGCTGTTTCCGTTTGGGTGGGGACTGAGCTACACGCGGTTCAGCTACGCGCAGCCGACGATCAGCCGCGCGGAGATCCCGGTGCGGGAGGTGCTGGCATCTCAAGAGAAGCCGGTGGCTACGGTGGGAGTGGAGGTGAAAAACACCGGGAGCGTGGCGGGGACGGAGGTGGTTCAGCTCTATATCCGAAACACGGCGGCGAGCGTGGAGCAGCCGGTGCGGGAGCTGAAAGGCTTTGCGCGCGTACAACTTGCGCCGGGCGAACAGAAGCACGTGGAGTTTCCGCTGGGGTTCGATGAGCTGAATTTCTATAACGTGGAGATGCAGCGGACGGTGGAGCCGACGACCTACACGATCTGGGTCGGGGGGAGCTCGCTGGCAACGGCGGAGACGACTTTGAAGGTGGAGTAGAGGCAGGGGACAGGGAACAGCTGGCTGTCAGTTGCAGTGAGGTTACTGATTAGTAGATTTTGGCTGTGAGCACGGCTTCAGGATGGTGGACTAAAGTTCGCGGTTTGCATCGGAGTAAAGACTTGGGTTTTGTTGCTGGCGGACGGTTGGATTGCACGCTTTCTGGCGGCTGGCGGGCACCATTTCACGGTTGAGGAGGAGAGGATGCTAGAGGGAAAGATAAACAGCGAGGAGAACGGGGCCGACCGCGGTACCTGGGCGCCGAACCGCCGGGAATTTCTGGCAGGATTAGCGGCCCTGGGGCTGGCCGGGTGGGCAGAGCAGGCGGCCGGAGCGGCAGCAGGGGCGTTTGGCTGGAGCGGACTACCGGACCGGCCGGCGGAGCAGCCTCTGGATTTTCATGCGCTGGCCAGTGCGTTTGACGCCTATGTCATCGACCCCGCGCACGGAGTGAATCTGCGCACGAAGGATGGCCGGCAGGTATTTCCTTCAGCGCTGGAGGGCGTGGAGGACGGGGGATTGACAACTTACGGGCCGATGGCGCTTGGCAAGGAACTGCGCGGAGAGGGATTGGACGGCCTGGCGGCATCGCTGAAGGGTTACTTCAGCGAACCGTATGGACTGTTTCTGGACGGCGCCGGGGCGACGCTATGCGAGTACTGGTACCTGATGAATGTAACCGCGCTGGCCTATGGGCTGATCCGGCTGCGCTTCGGTCAGGATGCGGAGTGGTTGGCGCGGGTGGAGAGGAGCGCGACGCGGCTGAAGGAGATGGCGCGGCAGATTCGCTACGACTTCAACAGCCAGGGCTACGACTTTGCGAAGGGAGCGGATTTTACCAACCATGATATCTACCGGCAGCCCGATGCGGTGGGCGGATATAGCTACGTGATGCTGCTGGCGTGGAAGTTGACCGGAAAGGAGTTCTGCCTGGCAGAGGCCAAGATAGGGATAGACCGCTACCTGGACTTCGCCGCGAACCCGTGGTACGAGATTCCAAGCGGCGCCATGGCGGTGATGGCGGCTGCACGGCTGGAGGCGATGGGATATCCAACCAACGCGAGGAAAGCGCTGGGGTTTGTGTTTGACGCCAAGGCCGGGCTTCTGGCGACGGGGCTCTGGGGCGGACGCGAAGTGAATGGACTGCTGGCGGGATTCCGCACCGAGCCCGCCGGCCAGGTTTACAGCATGGAGTCGATGGTGGCGCTGCCCTACCTGTTGCCGGCGGTGCGATTCCGTCCGGAACTGGCGGAGGAGGTGGCGCGGTATGCGCTGAACGCAGCGGCGAACCTGCGCTGGTTCTATCCGCAGTATCTGCCGCGCGAGGACCAGAGCCGTCCGGAATTGCCGACGATGATTCCCTACGAGCGTTTGAGCCGCGAAGAAAAGGGCCACAGTCCCTACGCGACGGGCGATTTCGCGGGGCACCGCTCCATCTATGGCGGCGCCTATGTGCTGTGGCTGGACAAGATGGTTCAGCCGCAGGACGATCCGTGGCTGCTCCGCTGGGATTTGGCCAAGACAAACTTTCTGGATCGCGACCTGCCTCCGGCATTTCTCTATTACAATCCATGGCCGGGAGAAAAGCGCGTCACGGTCGAGGCCGCTGGGGGGCAAAGCCGAGTTCATGATCTGACGCGCAACCGGCTGTTGCAGTCGCACCAGGGCAGGGTGGAGCTGACGCTGGGTCCGCACGAAGCGCGCGTGATCGAGTTTCAGGCGGTAAAGGGAGATTCAGTTCCGCTTGCTTTCACCCCCGCGTGTGTCTTCGAAAAATGCTCCATTCATCGGCGCGAGTGGGGCGAAGCGCGGCTCAGGGATGAAGTACGCGCGTAGCGACGATGGAAGTGGCATTGGGAGCGCCAGCGACGGCCTGAGTGCGGATGAGGGCCTCGAAGTAGATGGGCTGGCCAGGGGTGCCGGAGATGCCGAGGGCCTGCTGAAGCCTTTGCCGATTGCCGCCATCCGCGAGAAAAAGCCCGGCAGCCTCGGTGCCCTCCTGTTGCAGTCCCTGCAGGATGAGAACGCTGCCGTGACCGTTGACCATCGGCAAAAGCGAGATGGTCGCGTAGTCCTCGCCCGAGCTGCCGGTGAAGGTCAGCCCGTGATAGGTTTCCTGCTCGCCGGCCTTGGGATGAAGATTCTGGAAGAACTTGAGACTTTCACCGACCACGCCCTCGCGTTCCTGAAAGTTGAGCTTGTCCTGGAAATAGGAGACCCAAGGGTTGGAGCTGGGGCTGCCGACGAAGACAAAGTTGCCCGTTTCAAGATCACGTGGGCGCAACTCCCGGGCCGAACGAATGACGAGCCAGTCGCGCGAGTTCCCACTCAACCGCATCAGCGTGTCGACCACCACCAGGTCGGCATACGAGGTCAGCAGCGAACCGGACAAATACTTCATCATTCTCGCCTCGCGGCCAGTGGGGTGAGCGTTGGAGAACGCACCGCCGCTCCGGTAGGCAGGGCTTAGATACTGCTCCAGCGTCACCGGCTGCTCGTCGACCAGCCTCAGCATGCCATAGTTGATGTCGGCTACCACCACCTGGACAGGCCGGTTGCCTGGATCGAAGAGCGCAGTCAGCGGCCAGGGCGGCGGCGGAGGAGGAGGAACTGCCGGCGGACGGAACCAGGACGCGAGAGTTGTGACGAGAAAAAGCGCGGCCAGCGCCCAGGGCAATAGCCGAAGCCAGGACTTGAGTCCGTGGCGCGCGACAGCCAGCACCGGCGTTGCGGCAGCCCGCGGCTCGACGGGGCGAAAGAGCGTGGTGTAGGCCCCTTTCGGAATCTCAATGATGCATGTTTCGTCGCGGCCCTCGCCATCGAAGTACTCATGCAGCTTCAGCCGCAACTGGCGGACGTGAACGCGGACCGAGCTGTCCTCGAGGACACTGTAATCCTGGGTCTTGCCGAAAACGGCGCTTCCAATGCGATGCTCGCTCAAATCCTGAGTCTGTCCATGGAGAGTTCTCTCCGCCAGGAAGCACAGCAGATCTCTCAGCCGCACCGACTTCTGAAAGGGCGGGCTGGCGGTGATCCTTTCGATCAATTGCCAGCGGGCGTCTGCCCGTAGAGCCGGATCCACTTCCATCATCCGCGCTTAATCCCATCTCCGTTCGAGTTAGCCCAATTGTGTGCAATCTTATACACAATCCGGAAGGCATCGTCTGCTCGACGCATGATAGCACATTGTGTGCGCGTAGCAAAGGTCTGACTGAGACTGAAAACTTCCCCGGAAAGACGGAAAATTTCCAAGCGTGCCTGAACGGACTTCAGAAGTCTTGGCAAGATGCTTTTCCCAGGGGAATCCCGGCCCGACGGATAGCGTCCTGCATCCATGGCATCTTTCTGTACGCTTTCGTGCGAATCACATGTGATTCGCATTGATTTTTAAAGATTTCTGCGGTGAGTCCCTTTTCCGCAGCAAGTGCTTTCCTCAACCCTTACCAGTGGCATTCGAAGTCCGGCTTCTTTCGTCGCAAAACGCCGTCGCGAAGGCCCGATCCAGCAGAACGCGAAGGGCTCATGATGAACGATCTGGCACAACGCTTCCGAGAGAACCCCATCCTCAGACCGCGGGACCTTCGTCCGAGCGTGGAAGGCATGGAAGTGACATGCCTGCTGAATCCGGGAGTCTTCCGATACCAGGACAAGACCTGGTTGCTGGTGCGGGTGGCGGAGCGCCCGGTACAGGTCCCCGGAAAAACCTCCTTTCCCATCCTGAGCCCGGAGGGCCGGCTTGAGGTGCTTGAATTCGACTCGAGTGATCCAAGACTCGACCTGAGTGACCCGCGCGTCATCAGCTTTGACGGGCGGGACTATCTCACCACCCTCTCTCACCTTCGTCTGCTGGCGAGCGACGACGGCGTTAACTTCACCGAGCTGGACCAGACCAAGCCTCTGATGGGGACGGGGGAGCTGGAAACCTACGGCATCGAGGACTGCCGTGTGGCGAAGATCGATGAAACCTATTACCTGACTTATACGCAGGTTTCCAACCATGGCGTGGGCGTGGGACTCAGGAGCACGCGCGACTGGAAGGACTTTGTGCATGAGGGCATGATCTTTCCTCCGCACAACAAGGATTGCGCGCTCTTCGAGGAACGGATCGGCGGCAAGTATTATGCGCTGCACCGGCCCAGCAGCCCGGAACTGGGCGGCAACTACATCTGGCTGGCCGAGTCGCCCGACCTCGTTCACTGGGGCCGGCATCGTTGCCTGGCCCATAGCCGCGAGGGGTACTGGGACAGCGCCCGCGTTGGCGCGGGAGCAGCGCCGATCCGGACCACGGGGGGTTGGCTGGAGATTTATCACGGCGCGACGAAGGAGAATCGCTACTGCCTGGGCGCGCTGCTGCTCGACCTGAACGAGCCCTGGCGAGTGCTGGCGCGCTCCAAGACGCCGATCATGGAGCCGCTGGCTCCCTACGAGCAGGAGGGCTTCTTCGGCCAGGTCATCTTCACCAATGGGCACCTGGTCGATGTAGACCGCATCACGCTGTACTACGGCGCGGCCGACAGCGTGATCTGCGCCGCGCACCTGTCTGTTTCGAGCATCCTGGCCAGCCTTGTCCCGGCCCAAGGAGCGAAGGCATGAACCGCTTGCACAAGGAGATTGAAGTCTTTCTTCGCTGCTCTCACTCCATGCAGGTGTTGATCGTGTCCAACATGATCTACGGCCTTGTTCTTCCGGTGATCGAGATCTTCGTGGCTGCCTATGTTATGCGGAACTCGCACGCCGTTGCCAAGGTGGTTACCTATCAACTGTCGATTTACACGGCCACGCCGCTGGCCTTCTACCTGAACGGCAAGCTGCTGGGCCGCGTTGGCGCCAAGCATCTGTACGCGGCCGGGATGTTGCTGTCGGGAATGGCGATGATGCTGATGATGCAATTGAGCATCCTGACGCCGATCGGTGTTGCGACCTCGGGCTTCACCATGGGGCTGGCCACCGGTATCTTCTGGGCCAACCGCGGATTCCTGGCGCTGACCGCCACCAATAACAGCAACCGAAACTACTACTACGGCCTGGAAAACTTTGTGGCTGTTTTGGCCGCCGTCGTGGTTCCGGCGCTGATCGGCTGGTTTATCAGCGGCACCACGCTGTACGGCTGGCTGGGCGGGATTCCCAACCGCGCCTACCACATCGTAGCGATGGTGGTTTTTGGCCTGACAATTCTGGCTGCCGGCATCCTCGAGCGGGGCACCTTCCGCAATCCGGAGCATACGCGCTTCGTCTACTTCCGGTTTCATCCGCTGTGGTGGCGGATGCTCGAGCTGGCTCTGCTCAAGGGTCTGGCCCAGGGATACATCGTCACGGCGCCGGCCATGCTCATCATGTTGCTGGTCGGGCAGGAGGGAACCCTGGGCGCCACGCAGGCCATCGGCGGCGTTTTTTCCGCTTGCATCATGTATACGGTCGGCCGAATGACAGCGCCCCGGCATCGCATCATTGTCTTTTCCACCGGCCTGGCGCTGTTCTTCCTCGGCGCGCTCACCAATGCATTGCTCTTCAACGCCGTGGGCGTGCTCATCTTCATCGCCTGCCTTATTCTGGCCAAGCCGCTGCTGGATCTTGCCTATTACCCGATCCAGTTGCAGGTCATCGATGCGGTCACCCGGCTTGAGGGGCGCAACGAGTACGCCTATATCTTCAACCACGAATTCGGACTGTTTACGGGGCGCTGCCTGGGTTGCGGGTTATTCCTGGGCATCGCTTATGGATGGTCTGGAAATGCAGCGCTGAAATACGCCTTGCCGGTGATTGCGCTGTTGCAGTTGTTATCCATCCGGGTGGCTGGCCAAATCTCTCGAGGTTTGGACGCGGCGAGCAGCACCTCCCCCGCCGCAAGCTTCACCGGACACGCCATGGAGGCCTGAGAACAATGTTCAAGAGGAGACACACAATGATGCACAAGAATCTAACGGCACAAAGACCGTGGCTTCTGGCGGTCTGGCTGTTGGCGATGTTAGGCTTGGCAGCCGGCATCCCCAGCCTGGCCCAATCGGGCAGAGGGACCTTGGCCGGCTCGGTCAAGGACGCAACCGGCGCAAATATTACCGGAGCCTCCCTCGATCTGAAGGAGACAAATACAGGCAGTCGCTATGCAGCCACAGCGAGTGCCGAGGGCCTGTACACATTCCCTGAGCTCCCGCCTGGGAGTTACACCCTGGCAGTGACCGCTCCAGGGTTTCAGTCTTACACGCAAAACGGCATCACCGTGTATGTGGGCAGTACGGCGACCCTCAATGTCGCATTGCAGGTGGGCGCGGCTACGTCGACTACTGTCACCGTAACCGCCGACGCCTCGCAGCTGCAGTCCGAATCTTCCGATGTCGGCACAACCGTGTCATCCGAGCTGATCGAAAGCCTGCCGCTCTCTTTCGGCGGGGAGCCCCGCAATCCCCTGCAGTTCGTGACGATAACGCCGGGGTTTTCCGGAGTTATGTCGAACTCCCCGACAGAACAGGGCGGCTTCAAGCTCAATGGCGGCCAACAGTCCGGCACAGACATTTTTGTGGACGGAGCCACAATCGAACTGGCGTCCGCCAACCTGCAGATGAACTACGGAGTCAGCGTCGAGGCCGTGCAGGAGTTCAAGGTGATGACAAATACCTTCGACGCCCAGTACGGAAGAATGAGCGGAGGCCTTGTAAACCTGGTAACGAAGTCGGGGAGCAATACCCTGCATGGGTCGGCCTATGACAACCTGAAAAACATGGACCTGGATGCCAATAGCTGGATCAACGATTTGGAGGGCGCGCAGAAACCGGTCGACACGCAGAACGATTTCGGAGCCATTGTCTCCGGCCCGGTCTACATCCCCAAGCTCTACAATGGCCACGACAAGACCTTCTTCATGTTCAACTATGAAGGCTTCCGGTACAGAACGGGAGGGGGCGGCCTAAACGCGGCGCCTACGCAAGCCATGGCGGGCGGCGACTTTTCCGCTCTGCTTCAGCCGATCACGTTGTTTGGGACCACCTTCCCGGCGCACATTCTCTACGACTACAGCACGTGCACGGGCGCAAATCAGGGAAAGGAATGCGTGCCGTATGGCGGCGCCGCCAATCCCACCAATGTGATTCCCACTTCACAGGAGGATCCGGTCTTCATGGCCGCGATCCCGTATCTGCCCATTGCGCCCGCGAGCGCGACCTCGCCATACCTCAATCTCCTGCAGACGTCGTTGAACATAACCAATGCCAATATGTACGAACTTCGCTTCGACCAGAACCTCGGGGCGAAACAAAAAATCAGCGGCAGCTACGACTACGATTGGCGCCCGACCGGGTACGTCATTAACGGCGCTCCCCTCGATGCCAGCTCGACCAATCAGAGGACGCACTACTTCCGCCTCGGTTACGACTACATCCTCAGGCCCAACCTTTTGAACCACTTCAATGCAGGCTTCAGCCGCCGGTATCGCCAGGAGTTCAGCGGCATAGGGAGCTATGGAGGAGATTGGCCAAGCAAAATTGGACTGAAGGGAGTCATGAACACGACTTTCCCCCAGATCAGTTATAACTATCCGAACGGCGCAGCCATGCCCAGCAACGGAGCCGATCAGTTTTACGACAACACGTATCAATATGACGACAATGTTTCCTGGCAGCATGGCCGTAACAGTTTCACATTCGGCGCGGAAGTGCGCTTGCAGGAGTTCAATATAGACATCCTGACCAATACGTCCGGAAATTTCAACTTCGGCTCCGGCCCGACCAGCACTCCGGACCAGACGATCCCGAATTATAGCCAGTCGGGATTTGGATATGCGAGCTTCTTCCGTGGCGCTGGTTCCGGCGGAGAAATAGCACTGCCCGAAGAGCTTGGATGGCGGGTGAAGTACTACGCGGGGTTTATACAGGACGACTGGAAAGTTACTCCCAGGCTGACCGCCAATTTGGGCTTCCGGTACGAGATACCCACGCCCGTCACTGAAGCTCACGGTCAGCAGTCGTTCGTGAATCCCACGCTTGCCAATCCGGGCGCCGGCGGAATTCCCGGAGCCTATGAATTCTTAGGCACCGGTACGGGCAGAACGGGCTCAGACAGTTATCAGGATACTTTCCACGATTCGTATGGCCCGCGCGTCGGCTTTGCCTTTCAGGCCAATCCCGGCACAGTAGTTCGGGCGGGATACGGAATCTACTATCAAAACCTGAAGATCGGCGGCTTTGGCGAAAACGACTCACAAGGCTTCTTTGGGAGTTACAATTACCCCGGTTCTGTGACTCCGCAGACTCCGGATGTGGTTCTCTCGCAGATTACAGCTTACCCCGGACCGACGCCTCCGTTCATCAATCCCACGGTGATGAACGGCCAGGGGCCGACGTTCATTATGTCCAAAACAGCGCGTCCAGGAACCACCCAGACCTGGACATTCGATGTCGAGCAGCAGCTTCCTGGAAAATTCATGGTGGATATGGCGTATGTCGGAGATCATGGCGATCACCTGCAGTCCTTCATGCACGACCCCAACCAGGGACTTCCAGCCAACATGGCGCTCGGCAGTTGCCTGTATCAAAACATAACCGCGCAAGGCCCCGGTACAGCGTGCGCGGGTCAAGCTCTTGTTGCGTCGCCGTACGCGGGATTCAGCGGCACGGTTTCTCAGGCACTGAGGCCGTTCCCGCAGTATGCGAACGCGGTAGTGGATTCCGTGACAATGTCCGATCCTTTCGGCGTCTACACCTATGAGGCCGCGCAGGTTCAGGCGCAAAAGCACTTGTCCGCGGGGCTTACGTTGCTCGCAAACTATACCTGGGAGAAGACCATCACCAATGCGGATTCGGAGTATCCGCTCCAGTCGAATTGGAACGGCAACGGCAACTCAGGAGCTCTGAACACCTACAACCTGAAGGTCGAAAAGGGGCTTAGCCAGTACGACATTCCGCAACGCCTCATTCTGAGCTACACTTACCAACTTCCCTTCGGCAAGGGCAAGCCATTTGCCAATCAGGGAGGCATTGTCAACGCGGTTGTTGGAGGGTGGCAGTTTGCAGGTGTCCAAACCTACCAGAGCGGGACCCCACTTTCGGTTACTTCTCCAGGCTGGGACTCCGGAATCTTTGCTGGGGGGGCTCTCGGCGCCAACTCCCGTCCCAACTATGTCCCAGGGCAGCTTATGAATGGCTATCACGGCGGCGGCTGGCAATGGGGACAAAGCCGCCGATTGAACCCGGCGGCGTTCGTTCCTGCGCCGAACTTTACCTTTGGCGATGCACCGCGTGCCCTCACGGTCCGCGAATTCGCCAGCCACGATGAAGACGTGAACTTCTCCAAACAGATTCCCATGTTTACGGAGAGGGTGAAGACGATCTTGCGAATGGACTTCTTCAACGCGTTCAATCGGCCTGGGCAATATACAGGCTTTGACACCGGGGCCGGCGACGGTAACTTCGGCCATGCCTCCGGCAGGCAAAACTCTCCACGAAACATTCAAGGTAGCCTTCGAGTCTCGTTTTAGAACACCAAAATCTCCCGGACCTCTGCGCAGAGGTCCGGGAGATAGGATATATCTATGTTCCGCATCCTCCCTGGGCGACCTCTGCAGTTCCCCGGCGTCATCGCGATCGCGTGTGTCCTGGTGTCATCGAGCGGCGCGCAGGAGAGCGGTTCCCAGGTCCAGGAACACTTCCTTGCAGCGCAGCAGGATCAGCAACAAGGCCTGTTGGATGCGGCAGTGCAGGAATACCAGGCGGTGCTGCGCCTGCAGCCGGGATTACCCGAGGTGTACGTAAACCTTGGGCTGGTTTACTACGCACAGGCAAAATTCGATGAGTCTGCCCGCGCCCTGGCGACAGCCGGCAAGTTGAGGCCCGGCATGCGCGGCGTAAGCCTCTGGCTGGGGATCGATGATGTGAAGTTGCATCGTCCGCTACAGGGCGCTGAACTCCTGCGCGAGGCTATTCGACTGGATCCAACCGATAAGTTGGCGCAAAGCTGGCTGGGAACGGCGCTATGGGATGAGGGGCAGATGGATTCAGCCTTGCTCCAACTGGGAAAGGCCTGCGCGCAATTTCCCGACGATCCCGATCTGCTTTTCGCGCGCGGCGAGGCCTATGGCAAGGCCGCCAAGCAGCAGACGGAGCAACTTCTTGAAGAGTCCTCGGGGACAGCTCTCTCCGACCTGATCTACGGGACCCACTACGCCGAGGAGCGCGATTGGACGAAGGCTGAAGGCCATCTTCGCCGCGCCATCGAGCGCGACCCGCGCTTACTCGATGCCCGCCTGGAACTGGCCCGGACTTTCCTCCAGCAAGCCCGCCTGCCTGAGGTTCAGGAGCAACTGGAACAAGCTCTTGCGCTGGCGCCGCGATCCGCCTCCGCGCTGGCGCTCAGCGGAGAGTTATTGCTTTTGATGCAGCAACCGGCGGAGGGTCTCTCGCGCATCGGCAAAGCTATCGAAATCGATTCGAGCGAGGCGCTTGATGCTTTGGGGCTGCCCGTGGAAGATCGTTCCGATCAAACCGATCGCAGCGGCGCAGACGACAAACTTTCACTTTTATGCCGCGAAGCCGCGGCGACCCTGGAAGCCAATCCAACTACCAGCCCTGGAAGAGATGTTGCGCTTGCGGCCTTGTATGCGCTGGCCGGGGATGAGGACGCCGCGCTGCGGGCGTACGGGCGGATTGGCCCTCCGCGCTCAGGCCTGAGTTCGTCCGCGAGTCTCTTTGCGCAGGCCATGACGGCCATCCATCAGCACCGTTATGACAATGCCGAGCCGTTGCTCCTGCGCTGGCTCGCTGCCCATCCCGCCGACCGCACCGCGCGTTACGATCTGGTTCTGGTACGCCGCCAGATCTCAAGGTCGCAAGTTATCCGTCTGCTCGCAGTGGCGCCGGATTCCTATCATGTGCATCAGTTGCTCGGCCAGCTCTACGCCGGTCGCGAGGAGGACGACAGAGCACTCACTGAGTATCTCGCCGTAGCCTCTGCCCAACCCGACCTTCCCGGCGTTCATTTCTGGCTCGGGCATCTCTACTGGAAGCACGGCGATGCGGATCATGCGCTCAAGGAACTGACGCGGGAACTGGAACTCAGTCCCGGCCATCCCGAAGCCAGCGCGGAGCTTGGCACCGTTCTGGTGGCCGAAGAGCGCGCAGGAGAGGCGATTCCGCATCTGGAGTCGGCAATCCACAGCAAGCCCGATCTTTGGCCTGCCTATTCACAACTGGGCCGGGCTTATGCGATCGAAAAGAATTACACCCGCGCCGAGGAAGTGCTGAAGCGTGCACTGGCGCATGACCAGGACGGCTCCACGCACTATCAGCTGGGATTGGTCCTTCGCGCCGAAGGCAAGACCGCGCAAGCGGCTCAGGTCCTTGCCCAGGTGCGCGCTATTAAGACCGAGAAAATGGCCGCGCCTTCCACCGATGACGCTGCAAACGAGGGAGCGAAGCAATGAAATGGCGCTGCATGATTGCTTTTCCGCTAGCTTTCGTTGCATTGGCCTCGTCGCTTAGCGCGCAACCCACGGCGTTGGAGGAGGGAGTGAGGCTCATTCGCGAAGGGCGATTCGATCAGGCGCTGGTCAAGCTCGAACAGGCGCATCGCATTGCGCCCCGCAACGCCACCATCGAAAACCTGTTGGGGATTACCGAAACCAAACTCGGCCACACGGACGAGGCCGGCAACCACTATCGCAACGCGATTCGCCTCGACCCCTTGCAAGCTGCGCCGCATAGAAACCTCGGCTTCAATCTGCTTAACTCAAAGGATTTTACCCACGCGGAGCCTGAGCTGCGCGAAGCATCGCGCCTGGATCCCAACGATAACTTTGCCCACTACTATCTGTTCTTGCTCGCGCTTGCCACCAATCGCGATGCCGAAGCGCTGGCGCAGGCCTCTGGCGCCGGCCAGTTAGTCGACAACGATCCGGAGGCCGGCGCCGGACTGATCGAAGCGGAGATCCGGATTGGCCGTGCGGATGAGGCAACCAGCCGCATTGAGCGTTTGGAGGATGCCAACCAGCTCCCATCCGCACGCGAGTATTCGATCGCCGTACTTCTGAGCCAGCACGCGTACTATAACCAGGCCGTCCACTGTTTCCGGCGCATCGCTACGCTCGATCCGTCCTGGGAGAACCGCTACAACCTGGCGCTGGCGTTGCTCTACGAAGGCCAGGCCGCCGAGGCATCCACTCTCCTGGCCGCGTTGCACACTGAGCGGCCCGCGCATGCGGACACACTCATGTTTCTCGGCTCGGCATTCGAGATGCAGCAAAAAATGCCCGAGGCGCTGGAAGCCTATCGCGCCGCTCTACTGGCCGACCCCTCCAACCCGGACCGGACGCTCGATTACACTCGTCTGCTGATGGACATGGACCGCTACGACGAGGCGATCCAGGTTGTCCAGACCGGCATGGGAGACACCTCCTTCACTGCTCCCCTCCAACTGCGCCTGGGCGCGGTTGAGATGGTCAAGGGCAACTACGCCGCGGCGCGCGATGCCTTTCATGCGGCGCTCACCACCGATCCGCAACTCGATGCCGCTTATGTCGGCCTGGCGCAGACCTATGCCCGCCAGGCCAACGACGTTGAAGCCATTCGCATCCTTGAAGAGGCGCGCGACAAACTCCCCGGCCATTACCTGCTGGAGTATTACTTTGGCCTGTTGGCCAGCCGCCTGGGCCGCGAGCAGGAGGCGGTCCCTGCGCTCGAAAAGGCTGCGCAACTGGAGCCCAATTCCATCGATCCATTTTATGAACTGGGTAAGCTCTACGTGTCGCAACAGAATTGGCCGCAGGCTCGCCAGGCGCTTGAGCATGTCATCGAGTTAAATCCTCAATTCGCGCCCGCCCACTACCAGTTGAGCCGGGTCTATGCGCATCTGGGCCTGGACTCCAAAGCCGAACAGGAAGCCAAGCAAACCCACGTACTGGTGGATGCGCAACGCGACGAAGCGCTCCGCGAGCAGCGCGAGCGCGCAGCCAGTTTCCAGCCGCGGACCGCTGCAACGCCTTCACCCCTGCCGTGAACGGAGACCGATGCTTTTTTCTGCAAAGACCACGGACTTGGAGCAGAGAGTCCTGAAGAACACGAGGAACTTGAGAATATGATTTCCTTTGGACAACTGGACCGCCGTGACTTCCTTGCCCTCTCGGCACTCACAACCCTGGCAGCCCTGCTGCCGGAGTCGTTGCACGCCGCTGGGCCGTCTGAATCCGGCCTTGTTTCTCTCCAGGTCACCGGCGATGCCCAGCACGGATATGGAGTTACGATCTTCTATCGCGATCAGGCCATCGCGCGGCACCATGCAGGAGGAGAATTCTCAGCTATCTTCCAGAATAGCGAGCGCAGCCTCGAAGACCGGGCCGATGACTGGAAGGCCACCTCATGGAGCGGAGACCGGACGCGAATCAAGCTCACCGGAGAAATCCAACTCACGAAACTCCGTACAACCGTCTTTGTCGAGGTTCGATACGAAGTTACGCCATCGCAAGTAGTGAAAAAGACGATTCAGTTGCGACAGGCGGATATGTTCGAACTGCTCTATCAACTGACGAATCGTTTGCAGCCCGAGACGGCCGCAGGAAAACTCTGGAGTTTCGACCACGCAGATTGCAAGGGCGGGGCGCTGCATGAGTATTTCCCCGCAGCCGGTTTTCGCACCCAGAGTGGAGTTACCGTCGGGCTGCTCACCGATTCCGGCTATCGCAATCAATGGAGCCGGATCATACGGCGCGATGGAACGCCTGTGAAACCCGCGCCGGCCAGGATTCCGGATCTGAATCTCTACTTTCTTCCGAGCGCCGACGAGCGCGCACAGCAGGGCGCTTTCATCCAGCAGACATTCGGTGAGGCCACGATCCAGTTGTCTGGCGAGGGTTCTCGCACTCCCGTCAATGTTCCACCGCCTTCCAAGTGGAAGAGAAGCGGCGAGATTCAAGTCGAGCAACAGGACGGCGTCGTCAAACTGTCTCCAAGGGCCAGGAGCGATTTCGTTCTTTTGCCATTCCCGGCAAAGGGAGGCGATATCTATTCCATGCACCTCAAGTATCGCTCCGCGGCTGCGATTGCGGTTCACGCGTGGGACGTGGACAATCAGTTCCGGAAACTCAACGATCTCACGCTGTTCAATGACACGGCACCTGCCTCTCCCGCAACCTTTGCAGAGTTTCAAAACTCCTTTGTTGTGCCCTCCCTGCAGGGTACAGGAGCCGCTCTCGCCTTTTCGCTTACTGATGTTTCGGAGGAAGGCGAGGACAAGGATGGCAGCGGCAGCCTGCCCTCAATGGAAGTGCGAGATATAGAGCTTTCCCGGGTTGCCACCCGAAGCGAACCATACCACCGCCTGGAGATGGGGAGTGCGCAAACGAAGACCGTCTTCATCTTTGCGAGCGATGCGGTTCCCGACACCGTGCGCGGTTACCGGCTCGCCAGCCAGCTTCGTTTGGCCGAGGGTCTCGGCTTCAAAGGGGGCGAAACGGAGAAGGTGCTCTACGCAGACGTCATGATGCTGAGTTGGAATGCCAAAATGGAAGAGCTTCGCCCCATGCTGGCTCCCAGCATCTGGTATTCGGCCGCTGGTGAAATGTATCTGCGCGACAGCTTTTATGCGCTCAACGGCATTCACAACCGCGAGCTGAACGAGAAGGTCTTTGCTCTCTGGGCCGACAACCAAGGCACCGACGGAGCGATCAACACCCTGGTAGAACCTAACATTGCCAACCTGGAACGCAAATCCAACGACTCAACCCCGCTATGGCTGATGTGGGCGCTCCTCAACCGCCGTCGATTCGGCTCAGAGCTGCCAGTCGATAAAGTGCGGCGAGCCGCGGAGTACTGTCTTGCCGCTTATGATCCCAGGCGCGAGGCTATTTGCACGGCTCAGTTTGTCATGGGTCAGCTTGACGTAATTCACTATCCGGAAGGCACAAGGATCCTATGCGAAAACCAAGGAATGCTTGCCGTGCTGCTGAGAGTTATCCGTGAACTTCAGATTCCGGAATTGAGCGCATCTATCTCCGAGAGCTACATTGCAAAGGCAGAAGAAGAATATCGCAGCTACTATGATGTAAGTCGTGGCTTTCTTTTTCCGGCTCGCAATATACACGATGCAATCGGTTTTTCGGATATTTTTCCCGAGTTCCTGTCGCTCTGGCTTTTCAAACGGAAAATCCTCACGGATGAAATGGTCGTCAGTCACCTTAATCACATTCCGGTGATGTTGCCGAGAAAGGACTGCCCCTATCCGTCGGAAGGCGGCTCGGTGAGGCCGATCTTTATTGGCCTGCCTGCGGCAGGTAAAGAGTGGAGTTACTTTACGGACAAATGGCATCCGATGGTAAGCGATTCCTACGCGGCCAGCTATGCAGGCAAGGCACTTGACGGTGTTTACTACAACGGCGGCAGTTGGATGAGGATTGAAGTCTGCGGATATGTCACAGGCAAACTTCATGGATGGCAAAAGGCGGAGCGCGCGATTGCGAACCGGCTCTGGGCTGAAATCCACACAGCCGAGGACTTTCCGACGAGCCAGGAGTATTTGCCGACCGATCGGAAGAATCCATTCTTTGGATATCACCGCGTCTTCGCATGGAACTCTTTCGTGCTCCAAGCCCTTGAGATGGCGGACCTGCGTACCCCCGGGATGGATCCGGGCTACCTGGACCAGCGATGAGACAGAAGCGAACGCTTACCTCAGAGTGGAGACCGGTCCCGCTCATAGTTGCGCCTCGCCAAACTGCCATCCGGGTTGAAAAGGGATCTGAGTTTGCCGGCGAGAGCAGTTTTTGGAGGGGATTCGCGACTGGAAAGGGCGCCTCATTGAGCACGGAGAGTCACGAAGGCAATGCCCAGCGAGTTCGCCGGTCCCGGTCCACCTGCAAACGGTCCTGTTCCCTTCCCTGTCAAGCAGGTTGCGCAGCGGGCTCTTCAGGCCGTAGGATTGGCAGGGCCTGGCGATGAGTGCAGCATCGTCTCCCGAGGTGCAACGCAGCTCTTGGGACGGTGCAAACCCCTCTGTCCGTCCCGTCCTACTCGAATGAGTCGCGATGCGCGAATTTGACCAAGGACAGAAACACCGACCTCTGCGCAGGAGCCTTTTCGAATGCCCACCAAAACCATCATCGAACCCTTTCGCATCAAGAGCGTTGAACCCATCCGCTGGACTACTCGCGCGCAACGGGAGAACCTGCTGCGCGCCGCACACTACAATCTTTTTCTGCTTCCGGCCGACGATGTTCTGATCGACCTTCTCACCGATTCCGGCACCGGCGCCATGTCCACGCACCAATGGGCGGGCGTGATGGAGGGCGATGAGAGCTATGCAGGCAGCAGGAGCTTCGATCACTTCAAGCGCTCCGTTCAGGACATCTTCGGCTATACGCACGTAGTCCCCACCCACCAGGGACGAGCGGCGGAGCGCATCCTGTTCCACGTGATGTGCAAGAAGGGCGACGTGGTGCCGAACAATACACATTTCGACACCACGCGCGCCAACGTGGAGTCTGTCGGGGCGGAGGCGGTCGACCTTCCGGTCCCCGAGGCGCTTGAGCCCGGGACGGTCCTTCCCTTCAAGGGCAACATGGATGTCGCGGCGCTGCAGGAGTTGATTGTGACGGTGGGGCGCGAACGCATTCCCTTGGTCATGCTGACGGTGACGAATAACTCCGGCGGCGGACAGCCGGTGTCGATGGAAAATGCGAGGGCTGTCGCCACGCTCTGCCACAAGCATGGGATTCCGCTTTACTTCGATGCCTGCCGCTTTGCCGAGAACGCGTATTTCATCAAGCTGCGCGAGCCGGGCTATGCAGCGAAGACGCCCAAGCAGATTGCGCAGGAGATGTTCTCGCTGGGGGACGGCTGCACCATGTCGGCCAAGAAAGACGGCATGGCCAACATCGGCGGCTTTCTGTGCACCAACGACGACATCCTCGCGCGCCAGGAGAAGGATCTGCTGATTCTGACCGAGGGTTATCCCACCTACGGCGGGCTCGCCGGGCGGGACCTGGAGGCGGTCGCGGTGGGGCTGCAGGAATCGTTGGATGAAGACTACCTGCGCTACCGGATTGCATCGACGGCTTACCTGGGCAACCACATTGCCGAACGTGGCGTGCCCATCGTGCAGCCGCCGGGCGGCCACGCCATCTATCTGGACGCGAAGGCGTTTCTGCCGCACATTCCGCTCGAGCAGTTTCCCGGCGTTGCGCTGGCCGCGGAGTTATATCTCGAAGGCGGCATCCGCTCGGTTGAGATCGGCAGCCTGATGTTTGCTTCAGCCGCGAAGATGGAACTGGTGCGGCTGGCCATTCCGCGACGCGTGTACACGCAGAGCCATATCGATTACGTGGTGGAGATCATCCTGAGGGTCTGGGAGCGGCGCGCCCACATCAAAGGAATGCGGCTGACCTATGAAGCTCCCTTCCTGCGCCACTTTACCGCACATCTGGAGCCGATGGCCTGAAGTCTTGTTCACGCAAGCGCGCCGTATCCTTCATCGTTGCAGCGCTTCCCGTTGGCCTGAGTTGGCGGACTTTAAGATAGCTTCAATGACGGCCATGTTCTTGATGGCGTCTTCCACCGGGACGGGAACTTCCGCGCCGTCCAGAACGGCTTTCGAGAATGCGTCCCCCTGCAATGTGTACTGATCGCACACCGGGAAGGTTTCCGTGCTGATGCCGCCGCCGAAAAGATCGCCACTCGAGTCGATGAAAAGGCGCGTGGGGCGGTCGGGAGGTGCGTTGAAGGGGATCTCGATCTCGATGCGCCCGCGGGTGCCCAGGAAGTGGATGCGCTGGTAGGGAACTAACTGCATGCTGCACGTAAAGATGGACTGGCCGGTGGAGAAGTCGAGAATGGCCGAAGTCAGGCGGTCGATGTGCATCTGGGGATCGCGGTCGATAAGGGCGAGGACGCGAGTCGGCTCCTGCCCAAAGGCGAAGCGCGATGCGTGGATGAGGTAGCAGCCGATGTCCATCAAAGCGCCGCCGCCGTACTCCACCCGATTGCGGATGTTGGACGAATCGACGTTGAAGTAGCTAAAGAACCCAATGATCGAGCGGAGCTCTCCAATGCGATGCTCGTTGAGCAGTTTCCGTAGCCGAAGCCATTGGGGATGACAGTTGACCATGAAGGCTTCGCCGATTTTCACTCCGGTGCGGGCGCGAACGGCGAGCAGGGTCTCCGCTTCCGCAACGGTCAGGCTGAGCGGCTTCTCGCAGAGCACGTGCTTGCCGGCTTCGGCGGCTTTGATGGTCCACGGAGCGTGAAGCTGATTGGGAAGTGGATTGTAGATGGCGTCGATATTCGCGTCGGCGAGGAGTTCTTCGTACGAGCCGTAGGCCGTGGGAATGCCCAGGGCCTTTGCTGCCTCCTGAGCCTTGGCGAGATCGCGGGATGCGATGGCGGCGACGCTGGTGTATTGCCCCTGCTGCATGCCGGGGATGACTTTCTTGAGGCCGATGTTGGCGGTGCTGAGAACTCCCCAGCGGAGCTTGTTGGACATGGGGGTAATGATAAACGAACCCAGGTCCTTTGTGCACGCAGCGGCATACGCCGGTCAGCCGGGCACGTCCTGCAATGACGATCGGACGCAACCCATTGTGGCCGCGCTCAGCCTCCCGGGTATTGATCAAGCCGGTTCTATGGCGTCACCCGCAGGTTATCGAACTGAATGCGATCCCACACCGTGCCCAGGGCAATCATGCCGTGCGAGTGTACTGAGTCCTCGATTGCAGCCAGCGTCGTCCCATCCAGCGATGCCGTGATTTTCCTGCCGTTGAAACGCAACTCCAGACGATGCCATTGGTGCCGGTCTATCCTGGCGGAACCGGATGCCAGAGTTACAACGGGCTTCTTGAATTCCGCGGACAGAAGTTCCCAACCGCCGTCGGGCTTCAAACGCAACACATATCCGCTTGGCCAGCGCGTCTTGTCATCCTCGAAGACGTTGGCAGAGTCGATGCGGCCCATCACAACCGCTGGAGCAGCCGTAAGAAAGTGTGCGTCGGCTCCAACGGTGTAATCCGTCCAGCCCGCATCGCCGGCCAGGGTAAATGGATCCGGCAATGGCGCCCAGGGAATTGGCTTGTCGGAGATCACCTGTTCCAGGCACTGTCCGCGGCGACCGTCGCAAGGCTGGACCTCAAAGGCTCCGTCCTGATCCGAGAGATACTTCGGCGTGTGCTTCAGTGGAGTTTCCTCAAAGTCATCCGCATAAGGCAGGGGAAAGGGTGCCGTTGCCGGCGGCTGGGCCGTTCCTTTGCCCTGTCCGGTGGTCGTGGTCAGCGAATACAGCGAATCGGGATCGAATGTGAACTCAAATTTGCCGTTCGCCGGCTTCACTGTGGCAACCTGCTCGAAGGTGCGGGAGTTATTCGTTTCCCAGACNNGCTCCAATTCTTCTTATCCGTGGAGCGCAGAGCCACATAACTTCCTTTTTCCGGAAGATAGCCCGATCCGGAGTCCAGATACTGCCATCCCGGCTGGGCAAACTGGGTGGTGTGAGCCGTGGCCCAGATGGCTCCCTGAACCTCGTAGTGCCCCGACCATGGAGTATTCGCGTACATCAGCCCGGAGTTGGGAGCGGCTAGGTTGTCATAGTAGGACGTGATGGGGCTCCATATCTCCGTAGACGTCAACGAGCCCTCCAGATAATTCCGGTTGTAAAGATGCGCCAGAATGCGCCCACCAATGGTCCATTCGCGGCTAACAAAGGGTCCGCCTCCGCCGTTCGGCTGGTCTTCACTGGACCACAGCGGCTTGCCGGTCTTGCGCGCCGCGTCCGTGGTGGTAATCTTGCCGTCCTCATCACGTGGATAGTGCGCGCCGATCACAGCGATATCGGCGGCCAGCTCCGGGTCCTTCATAATCTCATTGGCGATCGACCAGTCCCCATCGCAGCAGGCGATCCTTGTAGCCAGGTGGTCGGCCTTTAGGCGCTTGTGTAGCTCCTTTATGTAAGAAATGTCAAAGTCTCTCTCGTTCCACACCCCGGCATAGGCAATATCCAGGGAGTAATCGCGCTTCGCCGTCCGGATAAAGTCCGCGACATACTGAGCCATCCGTGGTGTATACAGTGTGTTCTTGCCAACCCATCCCGGCGCACCCCAGGGAAGAATCTCCAGGATGATATTGGGATTCCGCTTGTGAGCCTCCGCCATCAACCACCATTCGTAGCCTCGCGTCGAGTTATGATCCTGAGCGGAGCGCATATGGCTAGGCTCGGAGCCATCGGTCGAATTCACATCCGCCCCTATCTCCACCTTCAGATGCTGCAGAGCCGCTCCATAACCCGGCTTAAACAGGTAATCGAGAATCTGACTGCGCTGCGGTTCGGGGTAGTCGATCAACAGGCGCGAGGAAGCTCCTGCGCTCGCCGCTCCCAGGCCGTCAAACACTCTGCCTTTACTGTTGCCGTCCAGGACTACGCTTGTCTGCTGGCTTTTCGCGGCTGCAGTGGCGAGGCACAGCGCCAGCCCCAGCAGAGAAATCGCCCGAATCGTCCCGCGATTCTCTGCTGTAACGCGATCAATTGCCTTGTTTCCAGTACGCATCTTCGTTCTCCCACGCCTTGCCCTATCGCAAGTTTGCCTCAATCTCTTCCAGGGTTTTACCTTTTGTTTCCGGCAGGCGGAGGTATAGAAAGAGCAAGCCTGCCAGGCAGATTGCCGCGTAAGTCCAGAATGTACCTGCAGCTCCGAGCACCGCATTCAGCAGCGGGAAGGTATAGGTAAGCAGGAAGCAAGCCGTCCAAAGCGCAGTGATGGCGATGGACATGGCGCTGCTCCGGATGCGATTGGGAAAGATTTCCGCAATGACAACCCACGTTGCCGGGGCCAGCGACATGGCATAACAGGCGATGGCCGCAAGAACCAGCACCAGCATGGGCTTGCCCTGCAGGTGCAGACGGTACAGCGCGCCGAGAACAGTGTAAATGACCACCAGCCCGGAGACGCCGGTGAGCAGCAGAAAACGTCTGCCATAGCGGTCGATGGCAGCGAGCGCAATCAGCGTGAACACCACATTGACGGCGCCTGTGACCACAATGTTGAAGAGGATGTCGGAAACCTGGTATCCGGCCGCCGCAAAGATCTCTTGCGCGTAGTTGAAGATCACGTTGATGCCGCACCACTGTTGAAGAACGGCGAGCACCACGCCCAGCAGAAGAACCTTTGCCATGCCCGGTGAGAATAACTCGCGAAGCAGCGGGCGCTGCGGCTGCGCCTGGCTGGCAGTCGCAAAGTCTTTGAGCACCTGCTGTGCGTAGTCGCGACCGCCGAGGCGCTCAAGCACGCGGAGAGCCTGCTGATTACGGCCTTTTGCGGCCAGCCAGCGCGGGCTCTCGGGAACCAGAAACGTCGCCACCAGAAAAAGTACGGAGGGAATTGCGGTAACCGCGAACATCCAGCGCCATCCCCACTGGCCATTCCACGAGAAAAGAATCTCCTGCGCCGAGGCGCCGGGCGGCACGGGGCGGGCAATGAGCCAATTCACCAATTGTGCCAGCAGAATTCCAAAGACAATGGCCAACTGGTTGAGAGAAACCAGGCGGCCGCGCAGATGCGGCGGAGAGATCTCCGCGATGTACATCGGCGAGATGCCGGAGGAAAGGCCAATGGCGTATCCGCCGAGCATTCTCCACGCCACGAAGACCGTGAAGTGCATGGCCAGCCCGGTCCCCAGCGACGAAACCGCGAAGACCAGCGCAGCCAGCGTTAACAGCCGCTTTCTGCCGAAGCGGTTGCTCAGGCCGCCGGAAGAGACGGCGCCCACCAGGCAGCCGATCAGCGCGCAGCTCATCGCCCAGCCCTCGATGGAGTGTGAATCAAGCTGAAAATAGCGCTCATAGAATGGCTTTGCGCCACCGATCACCACCCAGTCATAGCCAAACAGAAGGCCGCCCAGGGCACCGGCCGAAGCAGCCATCCACAGGTAGGCGGAGCGGTAGGAGCCACTGCGGTCGGCACTTGCTCCGCGTGTGGGAATGGATGGGATCATGATGCCGGATTCACCTCAAGCCCTCCAAGCGATGCCTTGCTTTCGTGCTTCAGCCAGTCAAGCGTCTCAGCCGCGAACAGATGATTCGGTCCTCGGCAATCGCCTCTTGCAATTGCCTTCGAGCCTTCTCCCCATCACCCAACCCGTGGCTGGCCAATGCGCTCAACAGCAGCGATTCAGCCGAAGGTTCTTTCCCGGCGACGCTAAGGGAGAATCCCCCTGGCGATGGGAGGCGCACCGGCAACGCCGGCGAATCTCCCCAACAACGAAAAACAAGTGCATGCCAGCTCCAATCGGTAACGTATACGTTTTTGGGGTTCCACACAAGCTGCCCTTGTCCGCGATCGTTACCGGCAGCTATCTGTGCAATTGAACTGGCCGAATCTGCGTCAAGCGCCAAGAAGACCATCGCTTTCCCGCGGAGCATTGATACTTATGGCTCGGATTCAGGAGATGGCGGGGAGAAGCCAGTCGCTTCGGAATTGGGCACGCCTGAAGAAGTGAGTTTTTTGTTAACCTGGCAGTACATTTGGAGGCTTCATGGGGAATTGCCGGGAGGTGTCCGGGAACTCGCTTGAAAAACAAAGCAATGCCCGGCGATTGTGCCTCAGGAAAGGAAATTCAGGGTTAGCCCGAGCCGTTGGGAGAAAAAAGAACGCAAGAGCAGGCCAGGCGAGGGCATCTTGAGGTATATTGACTGCTATCCGGAAAGACCAAAGCGAACATTCTGGAAGAGGACCTACCGACAAGGAGATCATCGTGGCTAGCATCTGTGCGAAATGTGGAGCTGAACTGTCCCCCGGCACGCAATCCTGTACCGCTTGCGGCGCACCGGCGGCCGCTGGCGCCGCGGCCGTGCCGCCGTTCCAACCCGTTGCTGCTTCTTCCCAACCCGTTGCTGCGCCGGCAAAGTCCGGGAGCAGCAGCGCGGTCAAGATCATCCTGATTATCGTCGCCGTGTTCGTCGTCCTGGGCATTCTCGGGGCGGGAATCTTCGGCTACACGGTGTGGCGTATATCTCGATCCATCCATGTGAGCGGCCCGGGCGGCCAGGTGACGCTGAATACCCCCAACGGCAAGATTACCGCCAACTCGACGCAGACATTCACAGCTTCCGACCTGGGTACGGACATCTATCCCGGCGCACAACCCGCCAAGGGTGGCATGCGCATGACCTTACCCACTGGTTCGATGGTGGCTGGCACCTTCCTTACCTCGGACTCAAAGGATCAGGTGGTCGCCTTTTACAAAGTCAGGTTCGGCAGCGAGGCGGCGGTGATGGAGACTTCTGACGGCGCTATCCTCACACTCAACAAGAGCAAGCAAGACTCCGTCGTGTTGACGATTACCCAGAAGCCTAACGAGTTCGATGGCAAGACGCATATTTACATCATGCACACCATCGACAACAAGGCTTCCTAGAGCCTTTGCATCGCGGGGCGCGGGACGCTTCGGCAGCCCGCCTCCGCGCCTGCGTTGGATGGGAGAGCCAGTGTGTACATCCGTGTCTTCGGCCTTGGCAATACATCAGGGGAACGAAGATATTCTGTTTGCCGAGGGGCATGGAAGCGAGTATGGTAATTTGAAGCAAGCGATTAGTTTGGCAGGCATTGCAACTTAGACGCCGGGCTGGACGAATGGCCCGTATCCATCAGGGGGAATTCATGGCAATTTCAGACATTTTGGCAAACATCGATCGCGATATTGCCCAGTTGCAACAGGCGCGCGCGCTGCTTGCGGGTAGCTCCGCACCGGCGCCGAAGAAGAAAGCAGGCAGACCCAGGAAGGTAGTTGCGGCCGTTGCATCCGCCGCTGCGAAGCCTGCAAAAAAGAAGAAGAGAAACATCTCTCCTGAAGGACGGAAGCGCATCGCTGAGGCCGTCAAGCGCCGTTGGGCTGCGCAGAAGAAAGCTGCTGCGGCAGCCGAAAAGTAGCCCTCTTCCCGGCGATGCGCAGGGGGACTTAGGCAGGGCTTCGCCCTGCGAGAGTTTCAGTCCCCCTTCGTTTCCTCTCCCACCGGCCATTGCGGCAGACGGTGCTGGATGTTGTTCGCTTCCGGAGCCCCGTGATGATAGAAGAACTCTTTCGAAGCCTGTGCGGACGCTAGGACAGCCCATGGCTTTTGTGCCGATTGCCGCGTCAAAGGCCAATTCCTTTCGTCTTCGCATTCCGGCAGCGGATGTCTTCTCGCCTGCGCGGCCTCGATACTTGCCTTCCGCAATGCGCTGCCGAGGGGTCGACTTCGCTACGCCAGATGCTTCTTCAGAAAGTGCAATGATCGCTGGCGCGCCTCATGCGCCGCCTGTTTGTTGTAGCTTCCGCGCGCATCGCAATTGAACCCGTGCCCCGCGTCGTACCAGTAGATTTCCACCTTGGGATGTGCGGCATGAACCTTCTCCACTTCCTCGGCGGGAATATGCGCATCCTGCTTGCCGAAGTGCAGCATCACAGGCGCAGAAGGCGTCTCGCCGGCATAGTTCCCAATGCGGCCTCCGTAGTACCCCACTGCCGCTGCAGGGTGCAGCCGCGCCGCGGCCACCCACGCCAGGGTGCCGCCGAAGCAATAGCCGATCACGCCAACCTTTTTCCCCGTCGCGCTCCCGGCAAACTCCAACGCAGCCGCGATGTCCAACAAAGCCTTCTCTGTATCGAGCTTGGGGATAAAGCCCATCGCTCTCTGCATATCGGCGCCGTCGTAGCCAAGCTCCACTCCCCGCTCAATGCGGTCAAACAGCGCCGGAGCCACGGCCAGGAAGCCGTCCTTCGCATAACCGTCTGCCACCGAGCGAATGTGCGCGTTGACTCCGAAAACCTCCTGCACCACCACCAGGCCCGCCACAGGCTCGCCCTCGGGCCGCGCCACATATGCGCTTAACTTGTGTCCATCCGCTGCCTTCAAGCTCACATACTCACTCATTTCCACTCCTCCTCGATTCACAGTATCCATACGCCTTCAACGGAATTCAATTCATTCCAACAGTTGTTTTGACCCTGCCTGGCGCCGTGCGGCGGGCAGTATCGGCAACTCATGAAAGGACCACAGCGGGGCACAGACTCATGAATCCCATGCCGCAAACCCCGGCGGCTGTGCGTCTTTCGAGCTCTAAAGTTGCTCATGAGCCATTGTTGTGTGGGATATACTCCCCAAAACATCATAGGCAATGCGGATACTCTTATCAATCAAGGGCGAAAATGGTAAAGGCAGACTGCTCTAGAATGCCCCTGCCGGGGTGCAGGTTCGGCGGTTGGCTCGATACTCAACAACCCAAAGAGAGGCGATGATGAAGGTCTTATCAGCCTAAGGTGCGACCAGCCATTTTCCAACTTGGCGTTCACCGAAGTTTTGATGGAGCGACTTTGATCCAGACGAGCGTGAACCGCATGAGCGCCGGATTTAGTCGCGTTCTCTGACCGGTAAAGGTTGATGAGGCACTCAACGAGGCGTAAAGCGAAGCTTGCTGCGCGGTTCTTCAGCGCTGGTGGCGTACCCGCTCCCAGCATCTTNNTCAGCAGACGTTTGAGAATATTCTTCCGCCCGTGCAAGGTGCAGCGTCGCATTGCGCCGGTCTCGTAGCAATGAGCAAAGCTCCGCTCTACCTGACGAAAGACTACGAACATTCCAACGACCTCTTCCTTCCCATTTCCTATATAGGATGTGCGTCTACCGCCCGATCCCTGCCAGCGCGCGCGTTCATCTTCACTCGGCAGCGCCGCACACGCCTCTGCCACCCCTTCCGTCAAAATGTCGTCCGGGTATGCGCACCAAAGGTCGAGTGTCAACTTGTCCATGGCATTGCGAGCAGACCCTTGCAGCCTACCGCATCGGCTTCGTCTCCTTCGTTCAGGCGCCACATAATGGCGGCGGAAGGTATAATCTGCCTCATGGCGGCGAGCGCACACACGAATGCACCGGTAGCCGAACTCGCGCAGAGTGCGCCGGGCAACGCCCCTGCCGTTGAGCCCGGCACGGCGTCGAAACTGCTCGCCCTCGAAGCGCGGCTTGAGCAGTTGGGAAGCCTGATGGTGGCTTACTCCGGCGGCGTGGACTCCGCGTTTCTGGCGGCTACGGCGCATCGTGTTCTCGGCCCCCGCATGCTCGCCGTGCTGGCCGACTCGCCCAGCCTGGCCCGGCGCGACATGGAGCAGGCCTGCGCCTTTGCCCACTCGCTCCAGATGCCCCTGCATGTCGTTGCCACTGAAGAACTTGAGCGGCCCGAATACCAGCGCAACGACGCCAGCCGCTGCTTCCATTGCAAGGACGAACTCTTCGCAGTCATGGAATCTCTGGGCGCCAACCTCGGCTTTCCGCGCATTGCCTACGGCATGAACGCCGACGACACCCGCGATTTTCGTCCTGGCCAGCGCGCTGCCGAAGAGCACGCCGTGCTGGCGCCGTTGGCCGAGGCCGGCCTGACAAAGATCGAAGTCCGCGCCCTTGCCAGGGCCGCCGACTACCCGCTCTGGGACCGCCCCGCGGCGCCCTGCCTGGCCTCGCGCGTCGAATACGGCCGCACCGTGACCCGCGAGGTGCTCGAACAGGTCGAAAGGGCCGAGGAGAGCCTCCGCCAGTTGGGCTTTCGTGAGCTGCGCGTTCGCCATCACGGCGAGTTGGCCCGCGTTGAGATTGCCCGGACTGAGCTGCCTCGCGCCCTCACCATGGAGATGTTCGACGCCATCTCCGCCGCTCTCAGACAAGCCGGCTTCCAATACGTCACGCTCGATACCGCCGGCTTTCGCTCCGGCTCCATGAACGCGATTTTGCCCGCCGACACCCTTGCCAGGCGCGGTGCATAGCTGACAGTTTAGAATCACAACGCGATGCGTATTGGATATCTTGAGTGTTTTTCCGGCATCAGCGGCGATATGCTGCTGGGCGCACTTGTTGACGCCGGCGTTCCTTTTGCCTGTCTTGAGGAAACGGCCGCCGCGCTGAATGTGGGCGCGCGTCTGGAAATGCGCAAGGTGAGCCGCGGCGGCCTTGCCGCAACCAAAGTGGACGTAATCACCCCTGACCAGCCGGCGCACGAACCTGCCCGTTCCCATTCCGAGTCCGCGCACCCGCACGGGGCTCATTCCCACGCGGAGCATTCGCACGACCCGCATACGAATCCACTGCACACGCACGCGCCTCATCGCTCCCTGTCGGCAATTCTCTCCATCATCCGCTCCGCCCCGCTCACTGAGACGGTGAAAGCCCGCTCCATCCGCGCCTTTGAGCTCCTCGGCGAGGCCGAAGCCGCCATTCATTCCATCCCCATTGAAACGGTGCATTTCCACGAGGTCGGCGCGGTCGACACGATCGTCGATATTGTGTGTGCAGCGGCGGGATGCGAAGCGCTCGGCGTCGATCGCTGGCTTGCGTCGCCCCTGAACGTGGGCAGCGGAACGGTCCTATGCCAGCACGGAACGCTTCCTGTGCCGGCGCCGGCCACACTGGCCCTGCTCGGCGATGCGCCCGTCTATGCGACCGGGCCGCCCATGGAGCGCGTAACCCCAACCGGCGCGGCAGTGCTACGAATGCTCGATGTGTGCTACCAGCCGCTTCCCGTCCTGCGCATCAAGGCCTCCGGCTACGGAGCCGGCGGCCGCGAAACCGCCGGCCAGCCCAATTTGCTGCGTCTGCTTGTGGGCGAGGAGGAATCCGCCGAATCTGCCGCATCCGAATCCATTGCCGTCATCGAGACCGTCATCGACGACTCCAGCCCCCAGTTGCTCGCCTACGTCAGCGAACTGCTGCTCGCCTCCGGCGCCTGGGATGTCTATCGCGTCGCGGTGCAGATGAAGAAGGGCCGCGCCGGCGTGCAACTCACCGTGCTCTGCCGTCCCGATCTTGTGCCCGCGTTGCGCGACCTTCTCTTCCGCGAAACCACCACCATCGGCGTGCACTGGAGGCTGGAAAACAAGCTGTCGCTGGCCCGCGAGTTTATCAAGGTGCAAACCGCGTGGGGCGACGTCAGCATCAAGATTGCCCGCTGGCCCTCCGGCAAAATCGCCAATGCGTCGCCGGAGTATGAGGACTGCCGCCTGATCGCCACCGGGCACGCGGTTCCCCTCAAGCAGGTGATGCAGGAGGCCATGCGCATCTTCGCAGCCACCGGCACGGGAAAGGAAGCCAGCTAATGGACCGCGCGCAAATCGAAACGCTGCTCAATGAAGTGCGCGAAGGCCGCACCGCCGTCAACGAGGCGCTCGACCGCCTGCGCGATCTGCCCTTCGAGGACCTTGGTTTCGCCAAGCTCGATCATCACCGCGCGCTGCGCACCGGCATGCCCGAAGTGATTTTTTCCGCCGGCAAGACCCCTGCGCAGGTGGCTCAGATCTTTGCCCGCATGGCCCAGGCCGGCGGCAACGTTCTGGCCACGCACGCTTCCGCCGATATGTTTCGCGCCGTCCGTGACGCCGAGCCCAGGGCTGAGTTCCATGAAACCGCTCGCGCCATCACGCTCACCCAGGCGCCCGCCCCTCCGGGCAAGGGAACCATCGCCGTGGTCTGCGCCGGCACCAGCGATCTGCCCGTAGCCGAAGAAGCCGTGGTAACCGCGCGCCTGATGGGTAACACGGTCGAGCTGATCGCCGATGTTGGTGTGGCCGGCATTCACCGCCTGCTCGCGCAAAAGAGCTCGCTGCAATCCGCTCGCGTACTCATCGTCTGTGCCGGCATGGAAGGCGCTCTGCCTACGGTCGTCGCCGGGCTGGTGAACGCGCCGGTGCTGGCCGTACCGACCAGCGTCGGCTACGGCGCGTCGTTTGGAGGGGTGGCGGCGTTGCTCGGCATGTTGAACACCTGCTCGCCCAACGTCTCCGTGGTCAACATCGACAACGGATTCGGCGCGGCCTGCATCGCGTCGCTCATCAATCGCCTCTGATTGGCGGTGCTCGCCGCCCGGCTCAAGCAAACTCCAGTGCTTGTTCCCGCCACAGCGGTTCTCCAATTGCAGCCCATCGAAACCACTACTGTCGAGTGGCTTTTTCCTTAAGAAAAAGCCACCTTGCACTCTGGCCGCAAGCGCACGTGAATTGGAGAACCGCTTTACTGCGGCGGCTGTATCACCAGATCGTCCGCCAGCTTGAAGCGCACAATTGACTCCGCCGGTATATTGAGATCGCGGTTCCCGGTCAATCCCGCAAGGGCGGTTCCACCGCCGCCGCCAACCAGGCCGCCCACCACCAGCCCTACGCCGCCCGTGGCCACGCCACCCACCAGCATGCCCAGCCCCGCGCCACCGCCAATCAAGCCTGCCGAACGTCTGCCCTTGCCCTTTTTGCTCTCCGCCAGGTCCCGCGTCGTCAGCTGATACTGCATCCCATTCACCGTCAGTGAGGTCAACCGCAGCTCCAGAAGCGATCTGCCTTTGAAGTGTCCCCGCCGATGCGACACAACCACCACGCCGCCCACCGTCGCACCTTTCGGCACCACCGTGCTGTTGTCGGTGGCCAGCACCGGGTCCACCACCTCACCGGTAAATGTGTCCCCCGCTCGGCTGGTTTTTACGCTGATGCGCTGATCGATCCGGATGGTAAGCGCCGTGCCCGCCGGGATGGTCGCATTGACCGGTACCGGAGGCGGTTGCGGCACCGCCGAAACCACCGGTCCCGAGGGTGCTGGAACGGGCGCCCCAGCCGCGGGCGGTGTCGCCGTCGTCGTGATTGCCTCGGCTTTCTGTCCGGCCGCCGGCGGCTGCACCACCGTCGTTGTCGTGGTCCCATTCTTGTCTACAGAAACCACCTGCTGCGCCTGTCCGCTTTTAGCCGCCTGCTGCTTGGCTTGATCCAGCGCCTTTTCCTGCTTGGATTCGCATCCCGAAAGAATGCCCGCTACCAACACCACCATCAGCACCGGTATCTGTCCCCTGCGAACCAGCGAGCCTGAATTGAACATGGTCGATCCCCTTTCGCTGTGTTTTCATGCCAACACAGACTTGCCCGCAGCCTGCACTCAACTGCCAGGAAATTCTGTATCGAATTGCACTCGTTTTAGGATGCGCATCCATCCGGAAAGGCTGTCTCAAGCGAGTATCTCTTGTCCGTCGGGCAGGTCTCCCCGCGTCATCCTATAGGGAGATGGGACGTACGTGGTTGTGTGAACAGGTCTTGGAAAACAAGAAACAGGTCCAAAGCACCAATCGGTGATGCAGATCACTGTCCGGCGCTTGCCCGGCCGCGGATCATTGTTCGTGTACGGAGAACGCCCGCGCGCGGCGTATGGAGGGTATTCGTGGCCCGTTCCCGGTTGCCGCTGTGGCGCAGGATTTCGCAGATCTTCTTTCTGCTCCTGTTTCTTGCGCTGCTGATTCTCACCTCGCTGCGCCCCACTCCCGGCGCCACAGCGGATATCCATCTCCGCGCCCCGGTGCGTCTCTTCTTCGAGTGGGACCCGCTGGTGGCGGTGGTCAACGCGCTCGCCGGCCACGCCCTCTATCGCGGCCTGCTGTGGAGCCTGCTTATCCTCGTGCCCACGCTCTTTCTGGGCCGCTTTTTCTGCGGCTGGATTTGCCCCATGGGCACGCTGCAGCACTTTTTCGCCAACATGCCCTCTGAGGCCAAGCGCGGCAAGCAGCGCATCGATTCCAACCGCTACAAGCGCTGGCAGACCGGGAAATATGTCGTGCTGATCGCCGGCCTGATTGCCGCCGTCTTCGGTTCGGCGGCCATCGGCTGGCTCGATCCCTTCAGCCTGCTGGTTCGCTCCTTCGGCCTGTCGCTCCTGCCCGCGTTCAACTTCGCCGTCCGCGCCGTTCTCTCGCCGCTCGAACACAGCCACATCGCGGCCATCAAAGCCACCGGCGAAACCCTCCACACCGTGCTGCAATTCACGGTTCTCGACTTCCGCCAGCAGCACTTTGCGCAAGGCCTCATCCTGGGCGTTCTGTTTCTCGCCATTCTGGTGGCCAGCCTGCGCGTCACGCGCCTGTGGTGCCGCGGCCTCTGCCCCCTCGGCGCGTTGCTCGGCGCGGTCTCCCGCTGGTCGGTGCTGGGGCTGCATAAGGACCCTGCCGCCTGCGACAACTGCAACCGCTGCCTGCTCAGTTGCCAGGGCGGCGACAATCCCATCGGCGGCGTGCCCTGGCGCAAGGCCGAGTGCCTCATGTGCATGAACTGCGTCGGCTCCTGCCCGCACGACAGCCTCGTCTTTCGCTTCTTCCGAAACGAGAAGGAAGTCGCCTCACCGGACCTTGGCCGGCGCAGAACCATTACTGGTCTGGCAGCCGGCGCGGCGGTGGTTCCGCTCTTCCGCGCCAACACCGGCCTCGGCAAAAGCCGCCATGAGCGTCTGCTGCGTCCCCCCGGCGCGCTCGACGAGGAGGATTTTCTCTCCCGCTGCATCCGCTGCGGCGAGTGCATGAAGGTCTGCCCCAACACCGCGCTCCATCCCACACTCTATGAAGCGGGCCTCGAGGGGCTGTGGTCGCCCACGCTGGTGCCGCGCATCGGTTATTGCGAGCCCAGTTGCGTCCTCTGCTCTGAAGTCTGTCCCACCGGCGCCATCTGGCAGATTACCCCCAGGGAAAAAGGCTGGGTGGTCGGGGTCGGCCAGTCCGCCGCGGCGGACCAGCCCGTCCGCCTGGGCACTGCGTTCTATGACCGTGGCCGCTGCCTGCCCTGGGCCATGGCCACCGACTGCATCGTCTGCGAGGAGTGGTGCCCGGTGTCGCCCAAGGCCATTTATGTCCAGGAGGCCCAGGTCATCGACTCGGCCGGCAACACCAAAACGCTCAAGCAGCCGCGCGTCGATCCCAGCCGCTGCGTGGGCTGCGGCGCCTGCGAGTACGCCTGTCCGCTCCAGGAGCACCCCGCCGTCTACGTCACCAGCATCGGCGAAAGCCGCTCGCCAGCCAGCCAGATTCTGCTCAACCGCAAGTAAAGGAGACCGCGCCGTGATCTTTCGCTCAAAAAGCTGGATGTTGGCAGCCGTCGCAGTCGCAGTCGTAACCGTCGCCGCCACAGGCTGCAAGAAAGCCCAGGTCGACGCGTTCCCCGCCTCGGGCGCCGTCGCCGGATGGGATAAAACCAGCGACACCCGCGTCTTTGCACCCAAAGACCTCTACCAGTACATCGACGGCGGCGCCGACCAGTACATCTCCGCCGGCGTCGTCTCCACCTCCACCTCCGACTACAAGTATCAGGGCCAGTTGGAGGCGACAGTTGACGTGTACACCATGGGCGATGCGGCGGGCGCGCGCAAGATTCTCGAAACCGACCTCACCAAAGACGCCAAAACCGTTCAACTCGGCGATGCCGGCGTCGCCTACGCGCAGAGCGTCATCTTCCGCAAAGGCCCTTATCTGGTCCGCATTGTTGCTTACGAGTCCACGCCCGGCACGCCGCAGGCCCTGCTGGCCCTTGCGCACGGCGTGGAAGCGAAGCTCTGAACACCAACGCCGGATCGCCGGCCGCATCGAACGCGAGGATTGCCATGAAAAACCGTCGTGAATTTCTCAAAACCGCAGCCACGGGAGCCGTGCTGCTGAGCTCGCAAAGCAAGCTGGGACTGGCCGCCATCCTGGACCAGCACGCCGAGACCGCCAAGTCCCGCGTCGTAATCGCCCGGGATCCGGCGCTCCACGGCCAAAACGGACAACTGGACGAAAAGCATGTCCTCGATCTGCTCGACCGCGCCATCGCCGCCTACACAGGACGCGACCACCCGGTCGAAGCCTGGAAGCGCATTGTGCCTATGGACAAGGTCATCGGCCTCAAGACCAACGGCCTGGGCGGCAAGGGGATTTCCACCCACGTGGCGCTGGTGCTGGCCATCTCCGAACGCCTGCAGCAGGCCGGCGTCAAGCCCGGCAACATCCTGGTCTGGGACCGCAACGCCCGCGATCTTGAGGCTTGCGGCCTCACCATCTCGACCGATCCAGGCCGCGTCCGCTGCTACGGCTCCGATGTGGCCGGGTTCGAGGACCAGCCGGCAGCGTTCGGCGCGGCAGTGAATGTCAAGCTCGCCAAGATCCTCACCCGCGAGTGCGACATGGTCATCGGCCTGCCCATTCTCAAGGACCACGAAATGTCCGGCGTCACCTTCGCCATGAAGAACATGTACGGAGTGGTCCAGCGCCCGCAGGAGCTGCATCCCGGCGGCTGCAACCCCGGCGTGGCCGACCTCAACTGCATTCCGGTGGTGCGCGCAAAGGTCCGCTTCACCATTGGCGACGCCATGACTTCCGTCTACGATGGTGGCCCCGGCTTCCACCCCGAGCGCCTCTGGCAGCCCAACGCCCTCATCGTGGGCGAAGATCGCGTGGCTCTCGATCACACCGCGTGGCAGATCATCGAGCGCAAGCGCGCCGAAGCCGGCCTGCCCACACTTGAAGCCGCGGGCCGTCCCCCGCGCTACATTGCCACCGCCGCCGATCAGGCTCACAAGTTGGGCTTCAACGATCCGCAACGCATCAATTTGCTGGAAGTCTAGCGTATGAGAATTTGACCGGGAGGTTCGCCATGGCCGCAGATAACAAGCAGACGCCGGAGCCGCCGCACGCTCTCACCCGCCGCGAAGCCATGCTGCAACTGCTCCGAGTTGGCGGTGTCGCCGTGGGCGCGGCGGGCGCAGCCGTCTGGCTCAGCAAGCACAGCTCCCGCCCGGTCCCGGCCCTCGCCGAGCAGGCCCGCCGCGACCATCGCACCGGCGCCGAACCCAATCTGCCGCACCTCACCGTCGTCCAGGGCGGGGAGCCGCGCGCCCTGGTGCAGCGCGCCCTTGAAGACCTGGGCGGCATCCGCCGCTTCGTCAGCCGCCAGGACGTGGTCGTCATCAAACCCAACATTGCCTGGGACCGCACCCCGGAGCAGGCCGCCAACACCAATCCGGAAGTCGTCGCCGAGGTCGTCCGCCAGTGCTGGCAGGCCGGAGCCAAGCGCGTCATCGTCACCGACGTCAGTTGCAACGAGCCGCGCCGCTGCTTCCAGCGCTCCGGCATTCAGGCCGCCGCCCGCGCCGAGGGCGCCGAAGTCGTTCTTCCCGACCCCGAGCTCTTCCGCGAAGTCGATCTCGGCGGCGTGGTGCTCAAAAGCTGGTCCATCTTCACGCCCTTCCTTGAAGCCGACAAGATCATCAACCTCCCCATCGCCAAGCACCACGAACTCACCGGCGTCACACTAGGCATGAAGAACTGGTACGGCATCCTTGGCGGCCAGCGCAACCGCCTCCACCAGCAGATTCACCAGTCGCTCGCCGACCTGGCCAGCTTCATGCTGCCCACCGTCACCTTGCTCGACGCCTACCGCATCCTCGTCCGCAACGGCCCCACCGGCGGCAACCTTGAAGACGTCTCCCTCAAAAAGACCATGGTCGCCGGAACCGACCCCGTCGCCCTGGACGCCTACGTCGCCAAAGCCTGGTGGAACCTCGACCCCGAGCACCTGCCCTATCTGCAAATGGCCGCCGCCCGCGGTCTCGGCACCGTGGACTTCGAAAAGCTGCCTGTAAAGTTCAGCCAGTTGGGTTAGGGAAGCTGTCCTCGAGGACAAAGGCGCCCGCGGCCGAGCTCGAGGCTCTTTCCAATGCGTCCAATCTGTGTTTGAATGGGTTCGCTTGGTGCGCGTGTGCATTTCAGCGAACGCAAGCGCCGCCATCATCCAAAAGGGGGCCGCAATGACTCAATCCCGAAGAACCTTCCTCAAAGCCGGCGCAGCCGCTGCCGCCGCTTCACTGGCCGTGCCCCGCAATGCGTTCGCCGCGATGGGCACTGACATCACCATCGCCCCCACGCTCACTCAATTCGGCTACGGCGATGTCGAGCTACTGGACGGCCCGCTCCGCCAGCAGTTCCAGACCAATCACGCCTTCTACTTGGCTCTCAATGAAGACAGCCTCCTCAAGCCCTTCCGCCAGCGCGCCGGCCTCCCCGCTCCCGGCGAAGAGATGGGCGGGTGGTACAGTTGGGCGCCGCTGGGTGACTTGGACAAGCCCGGAGACAATGGCTTCGCTCCCGGCCATAGCTTTGGCCAGTATCTCTCCGGATTGGCGCGCGATTATGCCGCCACCGGCTCCAAACCCACGCAGGAAAAGGTTCACCGCCTGGTCGGCAACTTCGCGGCCGCCATCTCTTCGCACTTTTGGGACGGCAATCGGTTCCCGGCCTACACCTACGACAAGATCTCCATCGGCCTGCTGGATGCGCACCAATTCGCTGCGGCTCCTGATGCGCTCAAAGTCCTCGACAAGGCGCTGGATTCGGTCTCCGCGCATCTACCGCCTGGCGGCATCTCGCGCGCCGAGCAGTACGCCCGGCCCCACACGGACGACTCCTTCTGCTGGGATGAGCCCTACACCCTGCCGGAGAACTTCTTCATCGCCTGGAAGCGCGGGGCAGGAAGCCGGTACCGGGACCTTGCGGTCCGCTTTCTGGCCGACGACTGGTACTTCGATCCGCTGGCGGCGGGCAAGAATATACTGCCCGGCAAGCACGCCTACAGCCATGTGAATGCCATGAGCAGCGCCATGCAGGCATATCTCGTGCTGGGCAGCGAAAAGCACTTGCGCGCCGCGCAGAACGGCTTCAATTTTCTTCGCACCACGCAGAGCTTTGCCACCGGCGGCTGGGGACCGGATGAAGATTTCCGCGAGCCGGGCAGCGGAGAGGTAGGTGAGAGTCTGACGAAGACTCACTCCAGCTTTGAAACTCCCTGCGGCTCCTATGCTCACTTCAAAATTACCCGCTACCTGCTGCGGGCGACCCGTGACAGCCGCTACGGCGACAGCATGGAGCGCGTCCTGTTCAACTGCATTCTTGGCGCGAAGCCGATCAGGAAGGACGGACACGGCTTCTATTACTCGGACTATAACAACGATGGCTCCAAGTTCTATCATCCCTATAAGTGGCACTGCTGCACCGGCACCTTTGCTCAGATCACAGCGGATTACGGAATCAGCGCCTACTTCAATGACGGCCAAGGAATCTATGTCAACCTGTATGTCCCGTCGCGTGTGACATGGGCGCAAGGCAGGGAACGCATCTCACTTACCCAGCAGACCAACTATCCGCACGATCCATCCATAGAGATTGCCGTCGATACCGACAAGCCCAGCGCATTCCCGGTCTACCTGCGCATCCCCGCCTGGGCCGGACCCAAAACCGTAATCGCCATCAACGGCAAACGCACCGAAGCCAGCCCCGCTCCGGGTCAATTCGCCCGCCTCGACCGCACCTGGAAGAACGGCGACCGCATTGAAATCGAATTCGACATGCCTGCCGTTCTTGAGCCCGTCGACCCGCAGCACCCCGACCTGCAGGCCCTCGTGCATGGTCCACTCGCGCTCTTCAGCGTCGGCGCAATTCCACCGAAGATCGGCAAGCAGGAACTGCTCGCAGCCAGCCAGGTCTCCGCCGGCTCAAGCGACTGGCAGGCAAACACCGCCGCCGGCAATCTAACCCTGCGCCCCTTCGCCTCCATCCAGGACGAGCATTACCGCCTCTACCTGAAAGTCGAAGCCTGAACGTCCGATGCCTCACCCCCGGCGCGGTTCCGGGGGCCCCGCGGACAGGTCTTCGTCCGTGAGGCGGTGATTGCGCCGGGGGTGGGGCATCGCTGACTCGCTGACTCGCCGACTCGCTCTTACGGCCGGTCGTAGAACCGGAAGAACAGCGATGGCTTGGAGACCGGCTCGGCTTTTGCCACCAGTTCCGTCACCTGGCCGTCGCTGAGCGGCGTAAACTCCCGCGCCAGATGCACGTTCTCTTCAAGCTGCGCAATCGTATCGCAGCCGATGATCACCGTGCTCACCGGGCGCGACAGCGTGTAGTACATGGCCTCGCGCATGGTGATCGTCCCCGGCGTCGGCGCCAGTACCATCCCTTCCCAGGAGTGCTTCTGCTGCTCGATCGGCGGCGGCGTCCACGTGGAAAGAATCCTCCCCCGCGCCGGCACCTTCATCCCGATAATGCCCATCTGCCGCTCCACCGCCAGCGGCAGCAGTTGCTCATTGAAGCTGTAGTGGTGCGGATCGGCCGCGTTCATGGCCATCAGGATCGTGTCGAATGGATGCCGCTTGATGCACTCCATCAGCGCGTCCGGCCGGTAGTGCCCGGTGATGCCGAGGAAGCGCACCACCTTTTGCTGCTGCATCTCCATGAGCGCTTCCACCGCGCCGTCCTTGGCAAACACCTCGTTCACGTCGGTCATGGTGCCGATGTCGTGCAACTGCCACAGGTCCACGTGGTCGGTCTTCAGCAGTTCGAGAGACTTCTCGATCATGCGCATCGAACCGTCGCGCGTCCGCTCCTTGGTCTTGGTGGCGAGGAAAGCTTCATTGCGCCGGTGCGCCATCACCTTGCCCACGTACTGCTCGCTCCAGCGCTCCGGCCCTCCGTAGATCGACGAGGTGTCGATGTAGTTCACTCCCAGGTCGAGCGCCCGCTCGACGATGGGCACGGCTACGTCGAAGTTGCTCGGGCGCTCCAGCGAAGCCTGCCCGCCCAGCGAGAAGATGCCCACCTTGTAGCCCGTCTTGCCCAGGTTCCGGGTCGGCATCGCCGACTGCGTTACGGGGTTCACTGGCAGCCCCGGCATCGTCTTCGGCGTGTCTGCCACCAGTGCGGAAGGCGTCAGCAACGCCGCCGTCACCGCTCCGCTCGCCTTCAGGAATTCGCGGCGGCCCTGCTTCCGCGCCGCAGCCGCTTGCTCTTCGCTCATAAAAACCTCCTCGCCGATCTGCCCGGCGGTGCCCTCCATCATAAACCGATAGCGTTGGCAAGGACAGCGCCTCTTGACGCAGCATAGCGCCGGGCGCATGATTCTGGGAGAGGAGATTGCGCCATGCCGGCCAAAGCAGCTGCGACTCGCGTAACCGCCAAGCTCGACGCCAAGTCCGTCCGTTCTGCCACCGCCAAGCTGGCCGTGAAGAAGGTGCGGATGTCAAAGTTGGAAGCCAAGCGGCTGGAGCAGTTCAAGGCCCTGATGGAGAAGTACCGGGGAAAAGCGACGTTCGCCGGATTCGATGCATAATTTCATCGTTCTGGACTCATCGATCCTGATCGACGATCTTCGGACGGGGTGCCATGTCGATCGAATCCTGGCGCTTGATGGTGTGCTGCGCAATTCATCGGTTGTGCTTGCCGAGTTGTGGCGAGGGGTTTTGAACCGGGCGGATCGCAAGCTTCTTGTTGAACTGGAGCGAGACCACCCGACTCTGACGCCCACGAAGAACAACTGGCTGGAATCCGGCCAAATCCTGGCGAGAATCCGCAATGATAAGGGATTCGAGCAAGGGAAACTGCGCGATCTGCACTTCGACGTGCTGATTGCCCTGACCGCAAGGTCCCACGGTGCCCGCTTGATCACTTCCAATGGTTCCGACTTCGAGCTGATTCGTGCCTATCGAGATTTCAAACTTGAGGTCTGGTAATTCCAAAAACTGGGGGGTTTCGGGCTTGCACAAAAGAAGAAACGGGCCGATCAGCAGTCAACTGATCGGCCCATTGTCTTTACAGAAACAGTGTTCGGAGTTAGTCTCCCGCCACCGGCTCGGCTTGCTGCTGGAGCACCGGCCTGGCCGACGCAATCGAGTCCAGCCGAACCAGACCCTCGACCGGCTTCTCGCCCAGCACATGCTCGCGATAGAGCTTGGCCATGCGCGCGTTCTCGGCCTCTTCCTTGACCTTGTCGGCGGTGGTGGCGGCGCGGGCCCTCAGCTTCTCCTCGCGGGAGTTCTTGGCGATGCCCAGGTTGTCCAGCGTGTGGTTGGCTTCGGAGTTCACATGCTCCATGTTCAGCGCCAGTTCGTGGCCCACATGGGTCATGCCCACCTTCTTGCCGCCGGCAAAGATCTCATGGCGCCCATGCTCCTCATACCACTTGGTCAGCGTGGCAGTCATATGCATCTTCTCGATGATGTTGCGCCA
>PLGM01000084.1:44721-45890 GCA_003139795.1 Acidobacteriaceae bacterium
CAGCGGTCCTGGCGGCGCTTCTTGATGTCTTCGAGAGTCCGGTCGCCCTTCACGCTGCCGTAGTTCTTGCCGGTGGCGTTGAAGGTCTTGTCCATCTTCTTCATCATGTCGGTGATCTTGAAATGGGTGGGCGACTGGAACGGATCGTAGTTGCGCAGCAGCGCCAGCCCAAAGCCAATCACCGAGAGCCACTTGCCGCGCGCCGCGTCGTTGATCTTGGCCAGGTCCTTGGCCACGATGTTCATGTTCAGGAAGGCCGTCACCGGCGCCGATTCCTTGGTTTCCTTGTCGATCATCAGCGCCATGCCGATGCCGCAGTTGGGATGGCAGCCGCAGCTCAATTGGCCCCACTCCGCCGCCGGTCCGTGAATCAGGTCCGCCCAGTCGGAGAAGGTGCTCATAAAGCTGATCGGGAACCAGTCGCGTTCCGGCTCGCCGATGCCCACCTGGCTTTTCACATCGTGCGCCATGTGGCTCAGCGTGTAGCGCTGCGCCTGGCGGCGATCGTCGGTAATGTCTTCGTCGCGGCCGGTAAAGCTGACCGGCTGGAAGCTCAGGAAGCTGATCGTCTTGGGGTTGTCAAGGGCGAACTGGATGATCCGGCCCACCTGCTCGTTGTTGATGCCGTTGATGATCGTGGTCACCGGCACAATCTCCACGCCGGCCTCGTGCAGGTTGTTGATGGCCTGCAGCTTCACGTCGAACAGGTTGCCCACCTTGCGATGCGAGTTGGCCGCGTTGCCGATGCCGTCGAACTGCAGGTAGACGTAGCGCAGGCCGGCCTCAGCGGCTGCCCGGCAAAGCTCCTTGCTCTTGGCGAACTCGATGCCGTTCGACGCCGCCTGCACGCTGTTGTAGCCCACCTTGCGCGAGTACGCGACCGCATCCAGGAAGTAAGGCGACAGCGTCGGCTCGCCGCCCGAGAACTGCACGCTCATCTGCCGCTTGGGCTTGATGGTGATGGCGTTGTCCAGCATGGTCTTGATCTCGTCCCACGTCAGTTCGTGGACGAATCCCACCTGGTTGGCGTCCATGAAGCAGGGATCGCACATCATGTTGCAGCGGTTGGTCAGGTCGATGGTCAGCACCGAGCCGCGCCCGTGCGTCACCGTCGAGGTGCCGTGGTGGTGCAGTTCTTCGTCGCCCTTGCCGTGCGCCCTCATATCGCG
>PLGM01000353.1 GCA_003139795.1 Acidobacteriaceae bacterium
AACGATTCTTGGTCCAAATGTTGAAAATCGTTCGCGCCCAATTCTTCGCTTAGAAATCAGGCACCTGCGCAGAGGTTCCCTAAATCGCCGTCGCACTCGGGGAGCGGTCCAGGAGGGCGTTGGGGCGAGACCCCAGTTTTTCGCGTTGCGGGCGAGTGACTCACTATGCGGAAACTTGCCTGCCGCAGCGCCGTCCCCGGATCGAATCCTTCAAAGTTGTGGAGGCTGCGGCGGGCCTTTTGTCGTGGTTTCCCACTTCTCAGAATCGAAAAGTGGGGTGCTTCGCGCGCGTGCGGGAGCAATACAGCACGTCAGAAATTGAGCCTAGATCCGGATGAAGATTTTTTTGCGGTACATCCAGAAGAGTATTAGCCAGTAAACTCCCAATGTTAGAGTGCCGAGAACCAGGGGTTCCAGAGCAGGCCCCAGGAGGTTCAGGGCCGATGGGCCGAGATTGATGCGGAAGCTATTCTGGGTGAAGTCCTGAAACAGATGCGCGATGACGTAGGCGGCGATGGAGTTCATGCCGACGACGACCAGCGGAAACGCGACGGCGCGATGCTTTCTGACATCGACGACCCACGAGAATGCGGCGAGAAAGAGAAAGCACACGCCACCACTGAACAGGGTCCAGGAAGGGGTCCAGATTCTCTTCACGATAGGACAGATTCCGGTGAAGTGAAACAGCAGAGCGGCGGCAATCAAGACGGCCGCTGCCAGTAGAAATCTGCGCAGCGGGATGCGGGGAGCTGAGGAGAGAAACCAGCGGCCCGCGGCGACGCCCAGCAGCATGGTGCCAAGCGTGGGAATGAAGCTCAGCGTGAGATAGCCGCCGGGGTTGAACAGGAAACGGCTGGGGCGGGGAAAGAGGTTCAGGAACCAGAGATCGAAGGCCTGGCCGAGATTGCTGTTCTTGTTCCAGTGCGACGCGAAGCCGGTTAAGAGATGCCGATGCCAGTCGGCAGGCACGCCTACGGATGCGTAGGGGAAATTGGGGCCGGGCGCCGGATAGAGGGCCCACGCCAGCCAGTAAGCGAAGAGGATGGCGGCAACTGCGCTCCATTGCCAGCGGGGGCGAACGAAAACAAGCAGAAATGCAAAGGTGTAACCGAGACCGATCTGGGTAAGAGTGTCTTCAAAGGTGAAGTTGGTCATGGGGCCGTCAGTGGAGCGCAGGAAGATGCCGAGCGCCACGAGAATGAAACTGCGCCAGATGGTATGGCCCAGCATGCGCTGGAAGCTTTCGCCTTTGCGCTGACGGCTTGCGATGGAGTATGGAAGCGCAACGCCGACCAGGAATGTGAAGGCCGGCTGGATGGTGTCGTGGAGGCTCATGCCGGTCCATTCGACATGGGACTGGTTGTAGGAGAGGAACTGCCAGATGCGGCTGCCGGGGAAAGAACGAGCTACATCCGAAAAGCGAAGAACTTCCCCCATCATCAGCAGCATGACCAGGCCACGGTACGCATCGACGGCAATATTGCGCGGCTGCGGTTGCCCCGCACTGGCGGCCATTGCGCTCATTCGCAATCCTCCCCGGAGATTGTACTGTCTGCTCGCGGAGCGGCACGAGGGGATATTTGCCGATTGCCCGGCGGGGAACGATTTCCGATTGAAGCGGGATTTGCGTTTTTCTTTCCGGCGACGAACCGATCGGCCGGGCTGCGGCTGCGCCGGGTCTGCTCCTGCATCCGTTTTGATCAGAGAGCGCAGGGCAGGGCCGGAGTCGGCGGCGCGGT
This sequence comes from Acidobacteriaceae bacterium, assembly GCA_003139795.1. Classification (GTDB taxonomy): domain Bacteria; phylum Acidobacteriota; class Terriglobia; order Terriglobales; family Acidobacteriaceae; genus Telmatobacter. The sequence goes on from PLGM01000353.1 coordinate 1,740, forward strand.
TTTCAAGGTCTGGGAGCCGCGGCGGACGCGACTTTCAGCAACCGCAGAACGCACAGAAATTCAGAGACAAAAGTGCAGATTCCCGGCTAAATTGGTAGCGAGAGGTCATGCAATGCGGCTATTCCCAGGCTCATTCCGCAAGTGCAAGCTCGTGTCCACACCCGTTTTCGAGGCAATCGTTTCCGCGGGACTCGTTTCCACGGCGCTCGTTTTCGCGGCGCAACTGCTCGTGGCCGGCGCCCTGTTGCTGTCAAACGCCGCGGCACAGGAGGCCGGAGACGCGACCCCGCCGCCGGAGCCGCCTCCCCCTACCGTCGTTTTTCAGAACCCGATTCCCGCCGATCAGCTCGCGTTTCTGAACGACTATGCGGGCAAGACGGCGAAGGATATTCAGAAGGACAAGCGATTCCGCAACCTCATGAAGAAGGTGATTCCCAGCACCACGTACCACTACGGCCGCGACATGCCGCTCTCCGAGACCAGCGGAACCCTGCTGGACGGCGCGCCGCTGCCGATCGATATCCGCGAGGGGCGCTACGTGATGGTGGGCAGTCACGGCGGGCCGTATCTGCACGGCAGGGGATTCGTCTGGTTTGACATGAAGGATGGAATTGCCCTGGGCGGGGTCTATTTCCATCCGGTAAACGGGGAACCCACGCCTACGCTGGCCATCTATTCGCGCCAACTGAAGGACACGGCAATCTCGATGGGCCAGCTCCCCCTGGCATTTGCCCAGGACGTGAGCCAATGGGCGCTGATTGCCGGCGTCCCCGCCATTACCACGCGATATTTCATTCCCGGGAACGGCAAGAAGTATGTGCTGGTGCACGACGAAGACTATTGCTGGCACCCGGACAATGCGCCCGCGCCGCCCGTGGGAGAGTGCGAAGAGATGAATGCCGACGCCGCCGACATCGATCTGAACGCGGCCGACTTCATGGCGCAGACCAACCATGCGGCGAATGCCACGGCGTGGATGCTCAGTCCCGCGCAGGTGGCATGGATTGCGACGCGGAACCAGAGTTGCGGGATGGGTGCGAACGGGCTCGCGTGCCGCATCCGCGTCACCCGCCAGCGGACGCGGGTGCTGCTAGTGTAGTCCGTCACACGG
>PLGM01000086.1 GCA_003139795.1 Acidobacteriaceae bacterium
GTGCGGCGCGCCTTGACTTGCCGAATCACCTGCCAACAGGGGCAGATGCCGACTCACCTGAAGCAAAAGTGTAAAGGAGCAATCGTTTTATAGGACATCGACCTTTTCATCCACGCAGGCCCGGCCAACGCGCAGGAGGTCCACGGTTTGTGATCAGGGTGAGAGCAGGAGAAGTGCTTCAATCGCTGCATCTCAAGAGCCGGCTTTTGGGGAGTCGGGCCACACGGGGCTGGCGAGTTCGATGGTCATGATGGGGCCATCCTCGAAGAGCGGGCCTTGTTCCCTGACGAAGGTTGGAGCCTGGCCGCCAACGATCCACAGATCGATGTTGGGCGGCGCCTTGCCTACCAGGGGCGCGACCATGCCCTCGAGTCCGCCGATTTCGATCTTGATTTCGTAGTGGATTGCCTTGCGCGAAGAACCGACGACCAAGAAGGGCTCCTCGCCACGGGGAGAGATGATCAGTTTGACCAGGCGCAGCTTGGGCGTGGTCACCAGCATGGGTACTGTTGTCTCCGCGACGCCGGACCGGATGTTTTCGATGACCAGGGGAACCATGCCGTTGACCAGGTCCGGAGGCAGGTCAAGGTGGTCGGTCTTCACCTCTTCCTTGTCGTCTTTTCCCGTTGAGCGGACGGTGACCTACCGGCTGCGGGCGTCGATCAGGACATCCATCGGATGCGGAAACGAAGGCCCTTTCTGCATGTGGTGGTCGGTAATGAGCCGGAAGGCGCCGCGTTGCGAGAAAACGGTAGTTTCATCGTCGATGGAGTCGTCTTTGAAGCTGAACAGCGTGTGCGTGGTGACCTGGTTGCCAACGACGGTCTGGATGCTGTCTCCTGAGGCGAGGATTTTGCCGTCGTCGGACTTGAGCACGAGGAAGCTGTGGACGGTCCCCTGGAGATAGCGGACAGGGATGCTCTGCGCAGGGGCGCTCGGCGGCAGTGCGTAAAGCGGGCAGGCGCAGAGCAGCAGGCTGAGCAATAAGCAGAATCCGAGGCGTTGCACCACAGGGTTTTCCATTCCGCCACTTCCTGGTGGTTGGATGATGGGGCGGGAGCGGGGGTTGGCCGGGGCTTTGGCCACCTGGGGTGGGGCGGGCGCCTTCGGCTCGGGGGGGCGGGGGTTGTGGTTACGGCTGACCCTCTGACTTTTGAGCAGTTGGTAGCTTAGCTCCCCTCCTTTTCTGGAGTAGAGGGTGAAGTTGAGCTAAAGGACAACATACATATGCGAACCAAGGTGGCCCTCAGCGATCCGACGGAGGAACTACTTCATGCGGGCCGAGCCCAGAATGCCAGCTTCATCGTACTGGGTGCGCAGGGGGCGTCGCATTTCGCCGCCATTACCCGCGCGGGCATCGTGTACAAGGTGCTGGCCTTCGCGCGCTGTCCGGCCATCACGCTGTCGCCAGTGGTTCTGAACGCGTGCGAGACGAAGAAAGAGAGATTTCGCTCCTCTGAAGTTAGCTCTATTGCGGGTGTGATTTCAGCCAGCATCTCGCTGAATGGCGCGCCGGGCAGTATAAAGTGCGATGTTCAACCTACGTAAAAGAACAAGCTCAAACTCCAAGAGTCGCTGTAATCTTAAAAAACCGCAGGATGGGAGATGCCATCCCATTCCTGCGGCCGTTTTGCCGCGCCCACAGGCGCGATCAGTGCGCGTTTTTAACCGAAATGCCTCCCAGGCATTTCGCGTTGGCATTATACGTGTCTTGGGACATATTGATCTCCCATACTTTATCAACCGATCCCAGGGAGCTATCCGTCGTCGCGACCGGAATGCTGTCCTTTGAATCGATGATGATCGCTACGTTCGCAAGTACCGGAATATTGCTCGTCGTCTTCCCGGCCTTGTCGACATAATTAAAGCTTATCCTCTGCTCGGGAGTGAAATCCTTTGTCCAAAGGAAAAAAGGACAAGCGAGTTCCCCCGGCATGAGCGAAGCAGGTTTCGGCAACGGTGTCAGCGTGAACTGCATTTGGAGCACCACCTTCGGTGTGGCTTGCCCGTGGGCAAGAATCATCGGAAGGGCGCCCGCAAGGATTGCGAGAACCAGGGCAAAAGCGAATGACAATCGGGGCTTCATTTTTCTCTTCCCACTTTCCACAATCCGGAATTTCCATTCTGCCTTCTCGGCAAGCCACCAATATATTCCCAGTTGCGTCCGTTCGGCGTCTTTTTGCATTCGTTCAAACGCCAGAGACCCTGGCGTGCCCGGCTGGGTGGCAGCCTAGTTCTTACCGTGGGCTTTTGTGGGGTTGATTCCGGCTAAACGGTTGCGGGGGTTGGATTTGAACCAGCGACCTTTGGGTCAGGAGTGATGCAATTAGTGTATTTTCAACGAGTTGGAGAACGCGGTTGGTTGTTTCAAAGAGTGCTAAAGAGCTGTAAAGAGCATTGACGAATTGGTATTTGGGGTTGGTTTGGGGTTGGGAAGTTAATGGCGTGGCACCGGAGCGCGCATTATCTCCAGCTTTCCATCTGATGGCCCAATCTACTTCCGAGCTCTTCAAGCCGATTCGCAAGTTGGCCTCAGCAAGACTTGCAGACTCTGAGGATCGGGACGAGGAAACCGGGTTGGCCTGTGCCACCCACGGAAGGCATCCTCCGATTTGGAACTGATCGGCTTGTGACGAGTACCCAGCAGTCGCGATCACGGGTTGGTGACCGCAATGGTGGTATGCCTTGCGGTTCAGTTTTTTGGGGAGTCGGCGGGAGTCGAACCCGTCATCAGCGCTGAAAACGCTCAAGTTACTGATACTGAGAATGCCTGAAAATTGCAGAATTCCACGATTGCTAGGTTTGCGTACAAATCGCGTACAAAGAATTTCAGGAACTCCCAGAACCCCAACAATTGTTTCTTCCGATCCATTCCGCGGGCGATCTGAAGTATTCTCTGACCTTTATACATCAGTTCCGTCTGCAATGGCCGGGGCGCAGGGATTCGAAGACTAGCCCCCGAAACCGGCCATACTACTGCATTCATAAGACTTTCCCTGTAAGACTATGGAAATGAGTGACTTCCCTCAAGTCTATGGCTTGCCCTGTTGTCTACGCATTCTACCCTGGGTAACCAATTTCCACAAAAATCGGTATCCCTAGTATCCCCTCTTTTTTCCCGTTACCTCATGCAGAATTTGGCCGAAGAGTTCGGACAGTTCAGGGCCGGCCCCAGCCGCGAAGAACTAAACCACATGCTCAACCTGCCTCAATAAAATCTGTAATTTAGACCATCCTTCGTCTCCCCGTAAAATAATGAATTATATTCCGTTCTCATGTCGATTCGGCCACACCCCGTTCGACGTATCAGCAGAGACCCTCGTACACATGACCTGATGTACTTCAGAGCCAAGCACTTGTTTGGCTCTGTTTTGTTTGTGCGCCCAGCATGGGCGCACTCTTGCGGGTGTAAGTCCCGCCGTAAGCAGGTCACAGCGAGCGAAGCGAAGCGCAGCTGCATGAGGGCGACCGAGTGTGGGGAGGAAGCGTGGAGCGAAGCTGCGGGCCGATGAACAAGAACCGGATAGAAGGCGCTGCCGACCAGGGCGAGCGGGCAAACGACCGCGAAGCTCTCGTGACCAAGGTTCGGTGGCGTAGATCCGGCGGTCGTGCAGTGAAGGAGTGCGTTCTTACCTGGGGAGATCTCGCCTAATGCCTGAAGGGGCAACGGTGTTGAGCCGGAGCGAGAAGTCAGCAGGGGCCGTATTAGGCCGCCGCGGCGACTGAAGGGCCGAACGAGAGGGAGTGTTCAACGGCATGACGATACGCAGGGCAATGCGTCAGATGTCCGCCTCGGCGGAGCGGTCTGGAGTAGGACAGGGTGAAGCCTTGTCCGATCCTGGCAGCGACGAAGCCATGCGTCCGCGTTACGAAGCGAAGAGCACAGGGCCAGGGCTGCTGGGAGTGGCACTGGCAAGAGAGAACATGCAACAGGCATGGAAACGGGTACGGGCCAACAAGGGCGCAGCCGGTATCGACGGACTGGACATCGACCAGACCGCCGAACGGTTGCGCAGTGAATGGCCAGCCATCCGGGAACAACTGTTGCAAGGCACGTACCGGCCTCAGCCGGTGCGTCGGGTAACGATCCCGAAGCCGGATGGAGGCGAGCGCGAGCTTGGCATTCGCTGATTGAGATCCACCTCACTCGCAACGAGGCGGTTGCCCGCTATGACCTTTGAGCCACTGCCAACGAATATGAAGTCGAGCGTTATGCAGGATCAGTTCAGCCCAAAGCTCGCGGTGTTGCAACTCCGCCCCGCGCCGATTCCGCCATCCCTGGCGTTGCCACCGGAAAACGTATGCGCGCATTCCATAAACCAGGTATTCGGAGTCTGAGTGCAGCTCGATCCAAGCCCGGCCTTCGACCGACCGGAGCGCCTGAACCGCCGCGACAAGTTCCATCTCGGAGATGGTCGTCCAGGGATCGGCGCCCGACAGCTCCCAACGCTTCTTTCCCTGGATTATGACGACGCCCCATCCGCCTGGGCCCGGATTGCCGATAGCGGAGCCGTCCGTGAAAATGCGATAAGCCTGATCCACAGGCAGCCTCCTTCCCCCAAACCAATTTGGGGTGTCCATAGAACAACTGGGGTGAGATCGGGTTCCGTGCCTACTAGAGAGAACGCACCGCAAGCTCTCGGCCGTCTGGGACTAGGCAGCCCGCATAGGAATGACCGCGCCGAAGGGAGCCTTTTGGCTTCCGGTCGAAGCCCATAGGACGGGATAGGCGGGAGCGGACGGCGGGAACGAGCCATACAAATCTGTCAGAAAGACGAGGGTCTGCGGCAGAATCCCGTGCTCATCGAGCCAATCAAAACATGGGCCAAATTCGGTGCCGCCGCCTCCCACCGGGTTAAGGTGAACCGGTTGGCCGGCTTCGTACGTCTCTACCTTGTGCACCGTCGCGTCAAAGTACAAGACATGCACACGCTGAGGCCGCTGGCCTTCGAGAATCGAACGCATTTCGGCCTCAAAGAGCCTCAGTTGCCGCGCGTTCACCGAACCCGAACAGTCGACGGCAATCGCCACCTCACCCACGCCCTCGCGTATCACTCCAGGCAAGTAGAGGCCTGCCCAGACATGTCGGCGGTTGGGGCGCATCCAGCTATAGTCAGCCGGGATCGTATCTGACCAATGGCGCCGTAGCAACTCCCGCCAGTCGACCGAAGCCTCGGCCGCCCCTTCCAGTGTCCGGTGGAGACCGGCCGGAACCTTGCCCGCCTGCCGGGCAACCGTCGTGGCCTGGTTGACCGCCACGTCCCACTCCCTCGCCTGTTCTTCAATTGTTGGGGTTTCCTCGTCCGGCGGTGGCGCATCGAGGACCTGGCCTATTCCGCCTTCGGTAACGGGAGCGGAAGGTTCGTTTGAATCGCCGCCAGGGGACGTCTTGTCTTTCGATTCCTCTCCTCCGGGCTCCTCGTCTCCACCCTCTTTGCCAGAGTCTTGCTCTGTTTCCGATTCCGATTCAAGGATGTTGTAGATTTGCTCCGAGCTCATCCCGCGAAAGCGGTCGTCGATCAGAACCCCATCGGGCAGGCTGAGTCCGGCGTCAACGAGCAAGGGATTGATTGCGAAGTCACAGGCCTGGTTCCACCGTTTCGGATCGCGTCCGGACCGGCGCACATGATGGTGCAGAGCCGGGTGCATGACTTCGTGCGCCAGGGTCCCGGCCAGAGTCGCCGCGTTCAGCGTCTCAACAAAGTCAGGGTTGTAATAGAGCGACACTCCATCTGTCGCCATCGTGGGAACCGACCGGCACTCGCGCCCCTTCAACCGGAACAGGAGCGAGCCGAAGAAGGGATGGTCCAGGATGAGAGAGGTGCGAGCTTTCTGAATACGCAGCGAGGTTGGCGTCTCATGTGTCACTACAGGCATAAATTGGC
>PLGM01000005.1 GCA_003139795.1 Acidobacteriaceae bacterium
GCGGAGAACAGTTGGCTTTCCCAGCTTTGGCTTGACGCATGAAGATGCGTTTATGCCTTGGAAAGAGACTCGAACCGTGGATCAACGCCTGCAGTTCTTATCGAGCTATCAGAGGGAAGAAATGTCCGTGACCGATCTGTGTCACGAGTACGGCATCTCGCGTCCAACTGCCTACAAGTGGATCAAGCGTTACGACGAGGTCGGGCCTGAGGGCTTGCTCGATCTGACACGCATGCCGCACAGTTCGCCGTACGCAACTTCGGCGGAGATAGAGAACGAGGTCCTTGCGCTACGGAAGCGGTTCCCGTCCTGGGGCGCGAGGAAGCTCAAGGCTCGACTGGAGCGCATGAACCCGAACGTGAGCTGGCCAGCGGCCAGTACGGTAGGTCAGATCCTCAGTCGGGCCGGACTCACCAACCCGAGGAGGAAGAAACGGCGCGCCACACCCAGCTCGCAACCGTTCTCGATGGTCACGGCTCCGAACCAACTTTGGTGCATGGATTTCAAGGGGTACTTCCTGACAGGCGATGGGTATCGCTGCGATCCCTTCACGATCACCGACGCACACAGCCGATTTCTGATTAGATGCCAGGCGGTCGCGCGCATGGACCTCGCCCAGGTCAGCGCCGTTTGTGATGCAGCGATGCGAGAGTTCGGCATGCCCGAGCGTATCCGCACAGACAACGGAGCACCATTCGCGGGCGTCGGCCTGCTGGGACTCTCGAAGTTGTCGCTGGGGTGGATGAAACTCGGCATTGTTCACGAGCGTATTCAGCCGGGACGACCGCAGCAGAACGGAAGACATGAACGGATGCATCGCACTTTGAAGGAGGACACAGCAAAGCCACCTGGTCGCACGGTGACGGCGCAACAAAAGAAGTTTGATCGCTTCCGCTTAGTGTTTAACCATGAACGTCCGCACGAAGCGTTGGCTAACGAAACGCCGGGAAGCATCTACATTCCGAGCGCCCGAATACTGCCCAGCAGTGTGGCAAGTTTCCAATACCCCAAAGCGTTCCAGACTCGCCGGGTGAACAACAGCGGAGACATCAGCTGGCATAAGGGCCGGGTATTCGTCAGCGAGGTGTTACGCAACGAGGAGATCGGGCTCGAACAGATGGATGAGGATGTGCACCGTGTCTTCTTCTGCAACACCGAACTGGGCGAGTTCAACAGTTCCGAGATGCGGTTCCGTTCAGCGTTTCAAGGATGACACAATCACAGAGAGCGGGAAAGCTAACGACAGACACACCGTGATTAACTGCGCATCATCGCTGCACCAGCTTCGTGATTCAGAAGCCACAATTTGCGTTCGATTCCACCACCGTATCCGGTTAGCGAACCGTCGGACCCGATTACACGATGACACGGAACGACTATTCCCACCGGGTTGGAACCGTTGGCCGAACCAACTGCCCTAACAGCCGCGGGCCGGCCAATTTGTGTGGCGAGTTCCATGTAAGAGACGGTCGTCCCGCAAGGGATGTTTCGAAGCGCCCGCCACACATCACGTTGAAAGGACGTTCCACCTGTTTTCACGGGCAGAGTGTCGATGGCTGTAAGCTCTCCTCTGAAATATCGTTTGATCGCGTCTGTTAATCCGTTGGCCAAGTGCGCCGGTTCGAGGTTGAAACCGTTTTGACCGTAATGAATCATCAACAGACGGTGCATACGGGTCTCATGATCTGCCCAATCCACGGCACGCAAATATCCATCGTGGTCCACGACGATCAGCATCTCGCCTATGGGTGTATCAAGCCGATCGTTCATCAACGACAATGGGTCACTCATGTGCAGCATCAGGAGACGAAGTTCGCGTCACGTGCCGCTTCTTCCAGTACCTTCATCGCCAGCAGGTAGGGACGCGGTCCGTGACTTACTCTGGCAACGCCTTGCTCGGCCAGGGCGCTCAGCGGTGAAGTGAAGTCGACCACCATGATATTAATCGGGAGCGGAGAGGCTTCAGCCAGTCGCGCAATCAGAGTGAGGTTCGTAAGACCGGGTGCGAAGAGCCCATCTGCGCCGGCCCCCGCATAAACGTGCGCCCGCTCAACTGCCTCTGCGACCATCGCATCGTCATGCTGATTTGTCGAATTCTGAAAGAAAACGTCGGTCCGAGCATTGATGAACAAGTGGACTTTCGCCTCATCTGCTGTGCGCCGCGCGATTCGGATACGGTTCGCCTGATCGGCAGTGGCCCGAAGTCTCCCGCTTGCCTGAATGCAATCCTCCAAATTGCAGGCTACGGCTCCCGCTTCGATCGCGAAGCGGACAGTGCGACCTACCTCCTCCGCCGCGGCGCCATAGCCGCTTTCCAAATCGATGGACACTGGCAGATCGGTCGCACAGACAATCCGCCGTAGATTGTCAATTGCCAGATCGAGCGGCGTCTGCTCGCCGTCGTCATAGCCATTTGCATGTGCGACCGACCAACTGCTCGTTGCGATTGCCTTTGCACCGGCTGCGGCGACCGCCCGGGCACTCCCGACATCCCAGATATTGAAGAGGATGAGCGGTTTTCCGGGGATATGCAATGCCCGGAACTGGGCAGCCTTTCGGATTTGGGCGGTCATCCCGTGCTCCTGAAAGCCTTGCGAGCGCCCGATTGCTGTCTCGACGGTCATTGTGGCCTTTCTATTGGCTTGTCTGCCAGTGTGCGCGTAATTCCTGGTTGAATTCCTGCCAGCGTTCCTCGGGGAAGAAGATTCTGGCGTCCTTGAACTCGACACGCCGCCGTGTGCTAGGGATGTTGTCGGCGAGCCAATGTGACCATTTCAGATCGAAATAGACATCGTCCGTTCCCCATACAACAAGCGTCGGTGCATGGAGCCCCTTCAACTGCTCTCGAATCGCTACTGTGTGGCTGTTGTCGAAAGCCGCGAGGAAACGTTGTAAGTCACGTGTGCGCTGTTCACTTCGGACCAACGGACGCAGGTATTTCTCGATGGTGTCGTCGCTTACTTGTTCCGGATGCTCATAGGCGGGACCGAGGGCCCCGGCCGAACGGTAGACTTGTTTGTCCGACAGCATAGCGTTCAGCGCTCCGGACAAACCGCCTGCGGCGGCCATGGCAAGAAATGGCTTGAATGCTTCAGGTGGCCAGTTGTCGTGCGTATCGCAGTCGGTGAGCGTTAGGCTGCGGACGCGTTCCGGATTCAATGCGGCGAAGATCTGTGCGATGCCGCCGCCGCTGTCGTTGCCCACGAGGTCAACTTGATCAATCTTCAAAACGTCGAGGAATTCCTTGAGCATTTTCGCATTGGCTGTAACGGACACATCCTGATCGGGAGCGATTTCAGTGTCGCCATGAACCAGCAGGTCAACGGCGATGCAGCGCCGAATGTCCGACAAGCCGGCCAATTGATGACGCCAAAGATAGCTGTTCAAGAGAACGCCGTGCACGAACAATGCGACCGGCCCACTGCCCTGATCCAAATAGCTGATACGTCCGGAGGGAATCTCAACGCTGCGCCGGATCGCTGAGGATTTATCTGCTGCCATGGTTTAGCCTCTCCCCGGTGTGGCGGCGGAAGCAGCAGCTTCATTCAATTTCTGGGCGCACTCCTCGCAGCAAACCTCAACCGTTTTGCCACCGATGGTGACCTTGATGGAATCTCCGTCGAGCGCGCAATCGCACGCCGCACACGTTCTCTCAGCCATGGTTTTCTCCTTCAGTACCCGAGATCCGGGTAAATTCAGTAGGCCATGAACGGAGGGAGCGCCGCTGTCAGATTATTTAGCGATTTGCCAGGACTGTTCTAACGACGGAGCGCCGACTGCTTGAACTCGGAGGGTGAGCGTCCGTAAGCGTCACGGAATGCGGCGCTGAAATGGCTGTGGCTCGAAAAGCCGAGATCGAGGCTCAGAGTGGTCAAATCGTCATATTGGGCAAGAAGGTCCAAAGCCCGCGCCAATCGCAGGCGCAGTTGATAACGATAAAGAGGCATGCCCTCGACTTGTTGAAAGACCTGAGTGAGATAGACCGGCGAACCGCGCACTTCCGCAGCGATTTCGGCCAGCGTCCAGCGTCGCGTCAAATCGCTTGCCAAGACAAGCTTGACCCGGTCCACCAGTCGCTGCCGTCCGAGACTCGCGCCCGCTTCATGCGTGGTGCGCGGCCCCAACGCGCGGCGGATCAAGGTTAGCGCCAGGCTCTCGGCTTCCAATGGCTCTGCAATGTCCTCGCGCAGGCTATGGCGCAGAAGAGCCACAAGCGCTTGAGCCCGTGCGTCGATCCGCAGACGCTGTCCTCGAAATGCAGGAGTCGTCTTATCGCAAAGAAGAGTTGCCGGCGCCAGTTCAAGGAGCTGCTCTTCGCTGATTGCCAACGACAAGCTCGTGTCTCCCCCCGCGACTGGATGGCTAATACGGTAGCCTTCGGCAGCATTGAAGAACATCACTTGGTTCGCTTCCGCTACCGCCTGGTCGCTCCCAAGATGGCGCATGAAGACGCCTCGATACGGGAAGACGAGCTCCGTAGCCGTCGCATACTCTTCGGCGCTTTGACCGCGACAACTTCCTTGGCAATACACGTCGCGAATCTTGACGATTGGAGACTTGAGCAGGGTTTGAGCGCAGAATTCCGCGACATTCCCATTCTTGTTCTTCGAGCCCACACTCCCCCCTGCCGGTTACAGAGAGGAGGATATCATTTTGCACTCTCTTCAGGACCGATGCATATTAGCCTTGGTACAGACAAGATAATAGCGAGACCAGATTGTCGATTTTTGTACGATTACCTGGCGTTCGTCTTCACAAGGCTTACCTGCCTGTTTTTGTATTTATTTGACTGTGATTGTGTCTTCAGAAGAAGGTCGCACGCTTCCTGGTACCGTCCGGTTGCCTCTGCGGCCTTGATTGCCAGGGCATAGGCACGGTCCGTCTTTCGATTTGCAAGGTTCTGCTGTGCCAGAACCCACGCGCGCTCAGGATCTGCGCCAGGTCCAAGATAGAAATCTGCGCCGTGATCGGCGAATCCCAGTGGATACCGCGCCAAGAGTGATTCGTAGCGCTGCTGTGCAAGAGATATCTCCTCCCGGCCATGTACTGTGTCGCCGCCCTGGACGTGCAGTTTTCCCAACAAGGAAAGTGCTTCCGGATCGTTGCTCGCTACAACGACGCGCTCGAGCCGCTCGATTGCTGACGCCGTGTCTCCGCGGGCGGCCTCGAGTTTGGCGAGATGGGCATTCGCTGCGACAAACTCAGGCAGGTATGTGAGCGCTCGCTTATAGTTAGCCTCTCCACGCGCCGCATCACCGCCCTGATCGGCCCACATTAAGCCGCGGGCAAAGTAGATCCACGCATAAGGGAAAGGTAACGTGGTGTCCAGGTCGCCGAGGGCCGCAACGAATAAACGATCTGCTTCGGATAGGCGGCCCACTTCTGCGTACGCGGTGGCCAGAGCGCTCCGCGACGCAAAGCCCGGCCGGTGAACCAGGTCCGCTTGCAGCTCCGGGATCACATCATAGGCGTGACCGGTGGCAACAAGTATGGAGGCACGCAATCCTTTGGTCTCCTCAGAAGTTGCGCCTTGGCGCTCGGCGGCTGCTATGTCGCCGAGGGCATCCGCAAACCGATGCACTGCTGCCCGCGTTCGGGCGCGTCGTAAGAGGTCCGCGCTTGTTTCGGATCGGCCCTCCGTAAGCGTACACGCCCTATTCAATGCCTCGAAGTCGCTTAGAAATCGCTGCCTAACAAGAAGAAGCTCCTCAACGCCTGGCTGATCTCCCAACTGGGCAATTTGTTGGTCCAGGTTTCGAATTGCGATGCTGCTGCTGGTTGTAATGAATGATGGTTCGGCAACCGGCGCGCTGTATGCAGCGCAATAGGTTGCGAGGACAGTTGCGAGGACCGCTGAACGGTAACTAAAATGTCTCACGCTGTCGTCTCCTGAGAATCTGTGTTTAGTCAGCGAGATAAGCTTCTTTGAGTCGAGCTCGTCTCGCAGGTGGTCACTTTCCGCAATCCCCGTGTGAGGGTGTTCGATAAAGTCTCCACGACGAGCCGAAAGACACGAACAGCATTACCGTTCGAAGCGCCGCTGTCGTCGAGACCTTGTTCACGCCATGCGTTTCAGCCTGCCCTTTGTTTCATGGAGCCGCCAAGAAGGGGAAATCGATCGTTGAGTGCGTCTTCTCATCTCGTGTGAGACCGTCTACGCCACCTGTGCTGGTACCGTCTATTAACAAAGATCGAAAGATGTTGCTGGCGTCGTAGTTCGGCGTGCGACCGCCGCAATCTCCGGCTAACGCGCCCGGTGTCGCCAATGCCGCGAATTCAACTGCCAGGAACTGAGTGCATGTTGCCGATGCGCTGTTGACCCAGATTCGATCGTCAGCCAGCAGTTTGGCAAGCTTCTCATAGCGGCTGTGTGGATCGCCTTTCGAATCGGCCAGCCATTGATTCCCGCACTTTCCGTCGAACCCGTCATAGAGCCCGAGTGTCCGTTCGATGTCTCCTGAAAACTGCATCCAGCCAGTCCGTTGGACACGGTTATAGGCCTCCTTGCGCCGATTGCTCTCCGCGTCAGGAGCAAGCGGGCCGCCAACTAGCGCATTCTTTATCAGCGGCCGTGCAGTGCGCTCGATCGGATTGCCTAGTGTTGGGACCGCCGGCCACTTGCTTTGATTCTTTGAGGTCGCCAATGACTGCGTACGAGGTGCCCTGTGTACAGCTCCCCAAACCGCCAGCAGTTTTCCGCCGTTGGCCACCACGTCGAGATCGATCGAAAGGACCAATGAAGAAGCCTGCCAACCTGCGAGGAAATTCGTTGCGGGACCGCCGTTGGTATGCCGCCATGTATCCAGGATCTTCCGGGATGTGGCCTGATCGAACCGTGGGCAGGCTGCAGCGTCCACACTGGTTCCGTTTTGAAGAGCAGCACCAGCGACATTGTATGCTTCACGAGTCCCTTTGACGTTGTTAAAAAAGGGATCGTCTCGCAAACCGGCAAACACTCGGAATCGGTGATTCTCTCCCTCAAGTCCAGCCGGGTCACTTGCATTTCCGTGAACATAGTCCGCATTGCCCACCCAGCACTCCGCCGTTTGTGCAGTGTCGAATCGGCAGAGGATCAACGTGGTTGCGGTCGTCTTGCCGAAGCGTAATCCACTATCGACGTGAAATACGTATTCGAGCCGATCAGAAAACTGGTGAGCCACGATGTCCATCACCAGGTTCAGGCGGCGTCCGTCGGAAGATGTCCATGAGAAGATATCGCCAATATCTGCGGCCGGATCAGCAATAACTGTCGGAGTATCAAGATGGTCGGATGCGTATACATTGCGATACGCCGCCGTGGTAATGATCCCGACCAGAATACACACGAGGAACCAACGCTGCTTTAGCTGAAACGTTTGCATAGATAATCTCCTCTTTCACTTCCGGCGATGTGTTCCTGGCAAATTCCCTTTGATGGCTTTCTGTGACCGTTCAAAGACTCCATAGCTCAGTTGCTTCTTCGATGATCACTTGCGGCATCTCCTCAGGGAAGAAGAGCTTTGCACCTGGCACGCGCCGCACACCCAACCAATTTGCTGCAGTCTTGGCAAGGTAGTCGGGGCTTGACTGCGAAAAGATCGTATCCGCTGTCCCCCACACGACGCGGATCGGAACATAGCACTTCTTGAGTGCGGATTCCACGCCGGCTAACGGATTCGGATCAAGAGCTGCAGCATAAGCATTCGTCAGTTCCTTGCGTCTTTTCGAACGGAGAAGCGGACCCAGGTAAATCTCAATGGCCTCATCGGTGGGATGACTAGGATCTGAGTAGCATTGACCTCCCAGGCCGCTCGCAGAGCGAGCCAGAGATTTGTCCGCGAGCCAGGGAACAAGCCACTGGTCGGCGAATTTGCCGGCGCGTGCAAGTTCGATGACAGTCCTAACCGCCGATGGAGGACTATCCGGCTCTGTGTCGCAATTCGTGAGAAGCATCGAACTCACGCGCTCGGGATAGCGTATGGCGAGCAGTTGCGCGATTGCGCCGCCGCTATCATTCGCGACAATGTCAACTTTGGCGAGGGAGAGTTTGTCTAGAAGCTGTACGAGCATGGCCACCTGGGCCTGTGGCGCTACGCTCTGACCATTCGCGACTTTTGTATAACCAAGGGCCAGAAAATCAGGGGCGATGCAGCGCCTTAGTGTTGAAAGCTGAGGGATGACGCCTCGCCATTGAAAGCTGTTAAGCGGAAAACCATGCAGGAACAGCGCTCCATCGCCTTTACCGCGATCGATAAAGGCAATATTGCCCTGCTCTGTCGTAACGAATTGTCGGGCCGCTTGAAATTCGGAAGCAGTCATTTCGGACGAGCTCGATGGAAATGGCGATCCAGCGGCGATACGCGTTGACACGTTCAATGCGCCAATCGCAACAGTTCCAGCACTCAGTTGAAGAAATTTCCTGCGATCCATCGGCCCTCTCCATCAGTTGTGTGATGAGTATTCTTCAGCCATCGAGCTGCTGCAATCCGATTTGAACCGAACCTTCGAGACGGTTTGAAGCTTCACCGCTCTCGAATTCAATGACTGATCATGGATTGAGTAGGCCATGCCGGGAGTGGTGACTGCTGTCAGAATCTTTAGCAATATGCATAGTCCTGGCTCTTAATCCGAAGCCTTTGTACAGAACCGCTGAATATGAAATCCAGATAGAAGGAGGCAATAAGTACTGCAATTGGGCAACGGTCTTTGCTCCCAGCCAGCTGTCGATGACGACCAGCAGTATACTCAGCTCACTGGAAGCTGAAAAACGCGATTTGTCCAAAAACAAGCCATGGAAATGCCGGGGTGTGGAAAGCATGGAAAGCCATGAAGCCGGCTTTCCACCCTTCCCACACCCCTTGGAAATCCCTGCGGGGATTCCCACATTCCCACCGCTACGACGACGGCTATCATGTATCTGAAGACCGGCAAAGCCCGCCGAAAACCCGCAATCAGAGCCACTCTCACCGCAAGGGGCTTGTAAACCATGTCCCCGGTCTAAAACGTAAAGGATGTCCCGGTACTCTCACTCCTTAGGAAGGGTTTTTGCTGTTGCTGTTCGGCAAGGGCAGGCGTTGCGGACAGGACACAGGTCCGCTAGAGGGGTAGCGCAAGACGTGCCGTTTTCTACTGCGGCGCGCCTGGAGCGTA
>PLGM01000073.1:0-3290 GCA_003139795.1 Acidobacteriaceae bacterium
CTCCAGTTCACAATGTTGAGGACGGTGCCCTCGACCGTGGTCGCCTGCTGTCCCTGGACAGCCTGGCCGAACTGGGGAGACGTTCCGAGGTTTTGGGCTTTCGCTGCAAATGGTACAAGGAGATTGCCCATCAGAATGATGCCCAACGCGAACTGGAGAGCGACACGCACCCAGTTGATTTGGTCAGGACGGTGGATGACGAGCGTGGAGGTTGGAGCGGACGCTTGCGAGCGCCCCCAGTAGGTCAGTGCGGTTCTCATAGGTTTGCTCTCCTGGACCCGGCTGCTCGGGGCATCCGTGTCGAACGAGAGAATGGTTCGGAACCGGAACTCGGTCAAATTTCCCGACGGAGACCGCTACGGGAAATCGCTCTATCTTCAATCGTCTGTGTGAGTTTGGCGGTTAGGGTGACGCGCGCCGAGCCTCAACCTTGCCTGTGATCTGGCTTAATTTGGGAAAATCGGGCTAAAATCTCAATCTGAGGGACCGGTGTCGCAAGCTGTCGCCAGGTCAGGGGCAACGGAATGGCATCTGTATCGCAGTTGAATCCGTATCAATGCGACCAGTGCGGGACCACGAACATCGTGGCTGCGCCCGTCCTCTATCAACAGGGAACCCGGGCATATTCTGGCACGTTCAGTTCAGGGACGAGTCAATCCTTTTCTGCTCAAGCTGCTGCACCGCCAGATCCTCGCGGATACGGACGATCTCTGCTCCTATGGGGAATACCCATATGCTTTACCTTCTTTTGGGGCTTTGTTGGTCTCGTCGGTATTCTCAATCGTTCTAAGTCCGCTCTGGCATTGGGCAACACGGTCACAATTCTGTTGCTTCTCGGTATTGCGTGCGTTGGCGGGATGCTTCTGAGTTTTCGTCGGATAGCCCGTTATAACCGCGAGGTCTATCCTCGCCTCCAATGGAACTGGGAGCATACATATTTCTGCAGGCGTTGTGGGAAGCTCCGTTTGATCCCTTCATAAGCGCTGTCAGGCGCAGATTGCGGAAGGCGGAATGATCCCATGCGGAAGTCGCCGGCTGGAGAGCTGGGTCTATTACCCAAATCTCACGATTTTGTCCCAACTCCACACTGAGGCATCGGGGTCGATCTTTGCTCATTTCCAAATTGAGCAATCGGGATCGATGATGCCTCAACCGCACAGTGGGTCATCCGGACCGATCTTTCCTCAAACGCGGATTGGGTCAACGGGAGCCGACTTTGCTCAACCGCACAGTGGGTCATCCGGACCGATTTTGCCTCAACTTCAAGATTGAGCAATCGGGATCGATTTTGCCCCAAACGCACAGTGGGTCATTTGGGCCGATCTTTACCCAAGCGCTGGCTGCCTGAATAGCCACGACTCTGATCTACAGCGGGAGAGTCCGCAAAGCATTGGAAGCTCGGCAGGCGCGGGAAGAACAGATACAACGGTTTTGTGGTGGATGGTACAGGGCTTGCTGCCGCCAATCTCTCATAAGCTGACCGCAAACGGAATTCGTTCACAGCACACAGAAAGCCCTGGCACGCGGGCCAGGGCGAAGAGAGGAAGTGTTTGTTTTGCGGGCAATCTACTGGGCTGTGGCGACTACTTTGTGAAGTTCGGCAGGGCTTTGTTCATGCTTGGTGAACACGACGTAGATCTTGGTGTCGGCGGGCACGGAAACGACTACGCGACTGTTGGCATTGAGGCTCATGACTTCGGAATCGCCAGCCGTACCGATGTTCTCGGCCAGCCGCTCCCGCAGCATATCGCTCTCGGAAAAGGCAGCGCTCGAATTGTTGCCCGCCACTTCGGCGAGAACCGAGCCAATCCCTGACGCGGCGCGAACCAGAAAGTTCTTGCCTGTGTTCTTCCCGTAGACGTTCCCTTTGATCGGCCCGAGATCGAGCCCGGTTCCAATTGCATCGATCTTCTCCCGCGCGCCATCGAGCAGTTCGATCTCGTCGAACTTCACGCCTACGAGTCCGCTTCGATCGGCCTGCTGGAGTTGACCATACACGCGTGCGCCGGCCGGAACGATAATTCTGTCGCCGATGGCATAGGTGTATTCGACTACCGCTACCACGGGGGCCTGCACAGCGCTCGATATCTGCGTCTCAAGCTTGGCTTGAATCCGGGTTCCTGGTTTCAGTTCCAGTCTCGGCGTGTCATCGCCTTGAGAATTGACCGTCGGTGCTAAACCGGCCTGGTTCTGCGCGAGGCTCCGCACGAAGATGATGGACGTCTCCTTGAGGCTATTCTGCGGCGCCTGCGAGGTCTGCTCCGCAGGAGATCCGCCGTATGGCGCTGGATCTTCCCATTTCTGCTGCGTATCCGCAAAGGACGGTACGCTGCCCAGCGAAGTCGCTGCGGAAGGCTTAGCCGCAACTGGCTTGAAATGAGCCTGGTCGTTCAGGGAGCGTGTCCGCCGAATATCACCTGGCCCAAGCTGACCGTTGCTGTTGTCGGGCGCCGGCGTACGCACGGTGTCCATCACCGGCGTCACGCTGCCCTTGGGCGGTTTCATCAACTCCTGATTGGCCTGTTGAGACGGCTGCCTTACCTGCGTTGGCTTCTTTGGGGATTTGCCGACTAAAGCCGTGAACACAAAGAACAGAACCGCAACGGCCAGTCCGCCGCCGAGAAGAATCAGCTTGCTCTTGCTGATCCCTTCCACTCCCTTAGCGTCAGCTCGTGTTGCAAAGGTTGTCGCAGGTTCATTTGTTCCATTCAGGATGGTTGATTCACGCGCCTGGGGCGGCTCTTGCGAGGGCATCGGTTCAGAGAATTCCTCGACTGTAGTGGGCATGCTTCCGTTCCTGTTGGTGTCATTGACGCTCATAGCCTCTGTACTCCTCTCTATTTACCGTCGCCGGAGATGGGTGGGGTGAACGGCAGACGAATCAAGATGGGACGATCCACCTGGTCCGCCTGGGCGATCTGCAGAAACAGCTTCTCCGTTGATTCCTTGAAATTGGGCCGGTCGAAGACAACTACGCCGTCGGCTCGACCTCCCGGCTCAAGTCGGGTCGCGCTCAACCGGTAGTCGCGAATTTCCAGCTGATCCGAGATGATGCCCTTGCCCTCTTTCTTTTTCTTCTTTGTGGCCGTGCGTCCCGTGATTTGGATCTGCGGAGGAACGATCTCTACAGGCTGATCCGAGCTGTTCAGGACGGAGTAAGCGATCACCGTTTCGTTGCTCAACTGCCGCATGTCGCCGATCGATGTCTCGATCTGCTTGTCCTGCCATTTCGTCCATTTGGGGGCGTTCACTTTCTGTTGTAGTCTGAATTCCTCGTCGAGATTGGAAAG
>PLGM01000073.1:3351-26501 GCA_003139795.1 Acidobacteriaceae bacterium
ACCAGCTCCAGCGTCACGTGCTGGCCCGATTTCGTCGCGATCAGGAGGTTCGACTGAGCAGACTGTTTGGTGATGGGCTTGACATAGACATACTCGGGCTCACCCTCGTTGTGCTCGGCCTTGAACTCACCCGGACTGCCCAGAATGACGGATGTTACCTCCTCAGGCATACGGATTGTCGACTCAAACTCCGGCCGCAGATGCAGGACCGTGATCTCTCTCGGGTTGATCGTGACTGTGGCGACACGCGCTCCAACCGTCGCGTCCGTCGCGCTGAGGCCCAGTGGAATCAAAAGTGAGATGGGAATGAACCAGCGAAGCTTCATGGCGTTGACCTCCTCGGCGGCCTCACGGCCGCATATTTGCGAATCATGAACTGCCGCCGGACCGCCAGCACGTAGGCCACAACGTCCGGATTGTGATAGTTCAATTGCTCCCTGGCGATACCATGGTCGCCCGCGTAGTAGGCTGCAGCGACCAGGCGCAGATCCCCGTGAAACTCCCACATCAATGCCGTCACGTAGCGCGTGCCCGCGGCAATGTTCTGTTCCACGTCGAAGGGGTTGAAGGCGCCGAAGCGGCGAGCTGTCGCCGGCATGAGCTGCATCAGCCCCATTGCTCCCTTGCCCGAGACCGCACGCGGATTCCAACGTGATTCAACGTCGATCAGTGCGGCGACCAAGTCGGGTGAGACACGATAGTGCTCCGCATATTGCCGCACGAACTGCTCCGCCGGAGCGGGATCGACTTGGGCCGGTGCAACTCGGGAGAACATCAGCAATAGCAGGAGCAGGCATCGCTTCATGAACCTGCCTCCCCAGGGAGCGTCAGGCTCCGAGCAAACCGTGCGCCATCGTCAAGCAGGCTCTTGAATCCTTCGCGGAGCAACAGATGACGCCGGTCCTTCTCCGTTTTTGCCAGGAACGGCAGCAGCACGTCGCGGTGCTCCTCGGTTACGTGGTCGGTCCCGAGCAACTGCAACGCATTGGCGAAATCGATCATCTCGGAGACCGAGGGAGGCTTTTCGAGCGAATAGTTGCGGAACGAGAGCGCAATCCCCGCCATCTCCCGGTGAAACTTCTCATCAGCTTTTGGCGTTCTGCTGGCGATTATTCCCGCTTCGCGCTCCGGCGTCGGGTGCTCGACCCGTACATAGAGGCTGCGGCGCCGGATGGGATCGCCCAGCCTCCGTTCTTCGTTGCTGGTCAGCACGACAAACGGAATGCTTTTCGCCGTTACGGTTCCGAACTCAGGAATCGAGAGCGTCCATGCTGAGAGTATCTCTAGCAGCATTGCTTCGAACCCCTCGTCAACCTTGTCCAACTCGTCAATGAGCAGCACGCACGGCCGGTCACATTCGAGCGCCCGCATCAACGGACCTGGCCGAAAGAAGTCCCGCCCCTTGAGGTTCGCCTGCACTGACTGCCAGTTCTCATGTTGGCCCTTCGAGAACTCCATGTAGAGCCGCTGAAGTCCCTCATCGAAGCGCCCGATGGCCTTGTCCTCCGTCACGCCGCGGTAGCACTGGAGTCGCTCAACATGCGTATCCGCAGCTGCGGCGACAGAAAGCGCTAATTGGGTTTTCCCCGAGCCAGCGGGGCCTTCGAGCAGTAACGGCTTCTGGAGCTTCGCGGCCAGGAAGACAACCTGGGTCATCACGGGGTCGATGAAGTAGCCCGTCGCAGCGAGCTTGCTGGAGAGGCCTTTGAGGGAATCAAACATCTGCCACTCCACGCGCTTTGGTTGAGATCGCCATTCGGCCTCCTCGAACGCTGAGACAGAATGAAGTGGTCTCGAAACTCGGTCAAATCGGGTTCCGATTCCCCTCGGCGCAGAGACCGGCAGAGCGGGCAGGAGTCGGCGTCAATTTGACCGAGAATCGAATTCGACCCAAGATTTCCACACTCGCCGGGCCAAACCGGCCCGGACAACACAGGTTTGGAGGAAATGAAGTTATGGGTTCTGTGCTTGCTTTTAGGGAGTTGGAGACGGTCGATCCCCTTTTGACCGCCGAGGATGTCGCTCAAAGGCTAAGGGTTAGCAAGGACTGGGTTTGGGATCACTCCTCGCGCAGATTGCCGTATCTGCCGGTCATTCGCATGAGCGACGGCGCCCTGCGTTACCGGGCGAGCGGGATCGAAGAGTTCCTGAATGAGCGTGAACGGGCCGCCTCATTACGGCGCAAACGCCGGTAAAATGGGAACGGCCACTTGTTCCCTCCACACAGAAATTGAGGAACAAATGGGAGTCTCATATCAGAAAGGATGGGTCCGGTCTCGGGGAAAGAAATGGCATGGTTGTTTTCGGCGCCCCGAGCTTGACCCTCAAACCAACGAACCCAAACTCGTCACCCATTCCTTTGTCATGGGGCTTAGGGCAGAGATGTCGAAGTCTCAGGCCCGGGAGAAGCTGGAGGACGAGATCGCCAAACTGGGCGGACACTCTGCGGGGGATCAAGCCGTCGTAAACGGTGCAGTCACCTTCGAGTGGTTCGTCAAACATCGCTACCTGCCCCTGAAGGAGGGGGACTGGAGGGAGGAGACTGCCAAGGTCAAAAAGTATCTGATCCAGGCAGACCTCGTCGACGCGTTCCGCGATTACAGGCTGGAAAACTTCGACAAAGTTATCCTTCAGACCCATCTCAATAAGCTGGCGAAGATTCATTCAAAGGACAGAGTGTTGCAGATCCGGTCCTATATGCGAGCCATCTTTGCGGAGGCAGTCGACCAGGACTTTCTTGCAAAGGATCCCGCACGCACTGTCAAACCTCCCGCGAACCTGCGGGATGTGGACAAGACTGTACTCACCTGGGACCAGCTTCGCGCGGCTTTAGAGATGCTTGGCGATATCAGTCTTCGGGACTGGATTCTGATGAAGCTCGATATGTCGAATGCTCTTCGGCCCAGTGAGTTGTTCCCGCTGAGGTGGCGTTGCTTCCTCGAAGAGACGCGGATTCTGGATATCCAGGAGACCGTCTACAAAGGTAAGGTCCGCTCTTTCGGCAAAACCAAGGGAAGTCTCACCAAGGTTCCGATCGCTGAGGTTTTGGCGAACGAGATCATGGATTATCGAGAGGAATGCAGGATGAAGGGCAAGGACACGTCTCTGGACGCATTTATGTTTCCGGGACGTTTTGGCGGACCGATGGATTCGAGCAACTATCGTCATCGCATGCTGCACAAATTGGCCAGAGAACTGGATTTGCCGAAGCTGACATTCCAGGTCATCCGTCGCACCATCGCTACGCTTGGCAAAACCAAGGGTCACGTCAAGGATATTCAGGGCATGATGCGGCACTCCAAGGCCTCGACGACAACGGACGTCTATATGCAGTCGCTCGAACCGGAAGTGCGTATGGCCATCAACTCGATCTATTCCGAGTTGGTTGGTACGGGCACCAGCGGGCCTACTCCTGAGCGGCCCGCTACGTTTGGCCCGAATGCGGCAGGACGGGAAGCCGATCACGGGGTTTTCACCCAGGCACGCAGTTCAACGATGGAACCGAAGAATGGTTCAGGAAGAGAGGAAAATCAGACTACTGCGGTGCCGTCGCGCGGAAAGATTTTGCAATTTGCGGGCAAAATGCGGGCAAGCAATTTGGAGGGGGACCGCTAAGTTGTTGAGTTATTTGGTGGACCTGATCGGGATCGAACCGATGACCTCTTCCATGCCATGGAAGCGCGCTCCCAGCTGCGCCACAGGCCCACGTGCTCAAGGGATGCAACACCCTTATTGTGACCGCTGGGGCGGGACGTGTCAAACGCGGCGAGGCGACGCGGGAACGGGGCGGCGCGTTTCGCGTTTTGGATCGGGAAGCAGGGTAAATTGGGAGTAGCGCAAAGGAGGCGGAACGATGCAGGCAGCGGTCGTGAGTGTTCTGGGCCAGGCGCCCAGGTATGAACCTTTTCCCGATCCCGTGGCCGGGGAAGGCGAGGTGGCAATCAAGGTCCGGGCGGCCGGACTGCACCCTGTGGTGAAGGCGATTGCCGCTGGATTGCACTACTCGACTGGCGGCGTGGTTCCCGCTGTGGCGGGTATTGACGGCGTGGGCACGCTCGACGATGGAAGCCGGGTCTATTTTGGCGGCGTCCGCAAGCCATGGGGAACCATGGCCGAGCTTGCCGTGGTGTCCCAGTCGATGTGCATCCAGTTGCCGGATGGAATCGGCGATGTGCAAGCTGCGGCGATTGCCAACCCTGGAATGTCTGCGTGGGTCTCGCTCAAGCACCGCGCCGCGGTTTCTGCCGGGGAGACGGTGCTCATCTTGGGAGCTACTGGTGTTGCCGGCCAGCTAGCGCTGCAGGCGGCGCGGTTGCTGGGAGCAAAGCGACTGATCGGAGTGGGGCGAAACGTGGACGCCATCGCAAACGCCGGGGCAGACGCGGTGATTTCGCTCGGACAGCCCGAGGATGCAGTGCGCGAGGCGTTTGCGGCGGAGGCTGCCTTCGGCATCGACGTGGTGATCGACTACCTGTGGGGCCGGCCCACGGAGCTGCTGCTGGAGGCGCTGGCCAGGGGTTTCCGGGCTAGCGCCACGCGGCCGACGCGGCTGGTGGAGGTGGGCGAAAGCGCGGGCAAGACGATCAATTTGCCCGGAGCGACCCTGCGCAGCATCGATCTGACGCTCAAGGGCAGCGGATTCGGCTCCGCGTCGATGAAGGAGATTTTTGCGGCAATTCCTACCCTGTTTTCCATGGCCGCTGCCGGGAGCCTGAAGATCGACGTCGAGCCGGTTCCACTTTCAGACGTGGAGGCGGCGTGGAGCCGCGTGGAAAAAGGGCGGCGGATCGTTTTTACGGTATAGGGAGCAAGGAGGAGATTGGTGACGGAAGTTTGCCGACTTGCGTGACCGGGAACACTTTAGGTGGGGTCCGGTGTCTAAGACAATAGAGCGCGCGGGACATTTGGTTTGTACCAGTGGTCCGTTTCCCGCGCACTCGGTGGCAGAATCGCTCGCCACGGCGAGCCGGCGGCAGATTCAGGCTGTTGCGGCGAGTGGCTGCGACAAGCATGCGAGTTATGGGCATTCGGGCGATTTGCCCGGTGCAGATTTTTTCCAGATGCCAAGTGTGCTTGTGTTGCGGTATAGGTGGGAGGACATTGAAATGCAGGCGGACCTCACCATGGGCAATCTTGCCAGCGCTTTGACGCTCCAATCCGACGAAGCGGCTCTGATCGCGGAACTGCGGGCCGGCTCGGAGGAAGCATTTTCCTGGCTGATTGCGCGCTACCACCAGCCGATCTACTCCTTGCTGGCGCGCACCGCGCATGACCGCGACGATGCCGCCGATCTGACCCAGGAAGTCTTCGTGAAGGTCTTCCGGGGGGTGGGCAACTTTCACGGGGAGTCGTCGTTGCGGACGTGGATTTACCGCATCGCGCTGCGCGAGGCGTCGAACCAGCGGCGGTGGTGGATGCGGCACAAGCAGCAGGAGATCCCCATCGAGCAGGAGATGACGGAGGGGAGATGCGGGATGCCGGTGCGGCTGAAAGAGATGCTGGTGGATCCGTCCGAGTCGCCTTACGAGATGGTGGTGCATGCCGAGAACCGGGCGCGGGTGGAGACGGCGTTGAAGCAGGTGCCGGAGCCGTTCCGGACTACGCTGATCCTGCGCGACATCGAGGGATTTGTGTACGAGGAAGTGGCGGAGATGCAGGGCGTGAATCTGGGGACGGTGAAATCGCGGCTGGTGCGGGGACGTGCTTGTTTGAAGACGATTCTGACGGCGCCGGCGGCCAGCGTTTGTCCCCCGGCGCCCGCGGCATTTGAAGTACCTCTGGGAGAGGAGGCGCAATGAGTAGCTGCAATCAAGTGCAGGCAGGGTTTACGGAGTATCTGGATGGCCGGCTGAACGGACGGGAGATGCAGCGGATTGCCGCTCACCTGGAAGATTGCCAGGAGTGTGCCGCCGAGTGGGCATCGCTGCGCCAGGCGCAGGCATCGCTTGCTGCGCTGGGCCCGGTGCCGGAGCCGGAGGACCTGCCGCTGCGGATTCGCGTGGCGGTGAGCCAGGAGCGGGCGCGCAGCCGCCGGAACCTCTTTGAAGGGTGGAATCTGGCCTGGAAAAACACGGTGGGCCCCTTCCTGCTGCAGGCCGCGGCCGGTTTTGTGAGCGCGGTGCTGCTGATGGGCTCGATCATCGTGCTGGTAACCATGTTTGCCCAGCCGGAGGTGGCGCAGGCCACCAAGGACGAGCCGCTGGGCAATCCCACGGCGCCCCGCCTGGTGAGTCTGTCCAGCGCCGCGGTCAACAGCCAGATTGGCGCCCTTTCCGGGCCGGTGGTGGTGGAGGTCTATATCAACGGGGCGGGCGAGGTGTACGACTATCGCATCGTCTCCGGCCCCACCGACGAGGCCACCAAGTCGCAGATTGAGAACACGCTGCTGACCAGCCGCTTTGCGCCGGCGCGCTTCTTTGGCCAGCCAGTGCGCGGACTGGCGGTGCTGTCGTTCGCCGGCGTTTCGGTGCGCGGGTAAAAAAGCAGGGAACAGGGAACAGGGAACAGGGAAACATCATGCCCCGACCGGACATTGTCAGGGCGGGGCTTCTTATTGGCCCCCCCGGACGGCGCAATGCACTCGCCGGCGTGTCGGTGCGCGGGTAAGAGGCAGCAACGCTCAAAACCTCCCGTTTGACCCTGCCGGTGCGTCTAACTAGACTTGCAGGCAGGGATTCTCAATGACGTTGCGCACCATTCGATCGTTTGCCGTTCTTTCGGTGGCTGTTTTGTGCCTGGTGGCGGGATTTCCGGCCGCCACGGCGCGCGGCCAATCCTCCGACAGCAGTTCCTCCAACAAATCGCCGAAGGGGCAGAGCTCGTCTTCGCAGCCGGTTCAGCAGGAGAAGGCGCCGTCGCTGATCGATCCGGCGGGGCCGACCATCTCGCTGGTCAGCTCGGAGCCGGTGTTCCTGATGGCGGCGGCCTTGAACGCGTGCGGCTATGACGAGGGGCTGGAGGAGAGCGCGCCGGTGCGCAAGCGGGTCAGGGACGAGATCGACCAGGCGCTGGCCAAGAGCGAGGACGCCCGCGACAAAAGAGACAAGGTGTGCCTCTACATTGCCCAGCACCGAACCACGGGTTCGGAGCGGGACATCTCGCAGTACATCTCGCTGGCCTTGTATCTGACGCCGCCGCCGGAGCTTGAGACCTCGGAAGAGCTGGCGGAGATGCCGCCCGATTCGACGCAGGTGGTGGAGATTGTGCCGCTGCTGAAGGACTTTGTGGCCGCGGTGGACCTGCACGGGATATGGCTGGCGGTCCATCCCATATACGACCGGGAGGCGGACCGGCTGCACGATCCGCTGTCGAAGATGATCGTGGGAACCAATCTGTATCTCAAGATGCCGGCCGAGACCTATGTGGGGCGGCGGTTTCTGGTGGTCATCGAGCCGCTGCTTTCGCCGTACACAGTGAATGCTCGCATCTACGGGACCGACTACGTGGTGGTGGTTTCGCCGGTGGACGGGCAGATTCGCATGAAGGACGTGCGCCACACCTACCTGCATTACATGATCGAGCCGCTGCTCAACGCGCGGGCCAACGCCATTGACCGCGCGCAGCCGATTCTGAAGGAGGTACGGGAGGCTCCCATGGAGTTCCGCTATCGCTCCGACACCGTGCCCCTGACCATCGAGTGCCTGATCAAGGCCATCGAGGCGCGGACCATGGATACGGGCATCCCGGAGTACAAGATTCCGGCGGGCGTGGAGCGGTCGGACCTGCCGCGCTATGAGCACGAGCGGCAGGTTTACCAGCAGAAGGTGGATGCGGTCCGGCTGGCGACGGTGCGCCACGATATGACGCAGGGATTTGTGCTGACACAGTATTTTTATGAACAATTGATCCAGTTTGAGAAGGACCCGGCGAGCCTGCGGGACATGATCGGCGAGATGGTGTACACGATGGACGTGGACCAGCAGGTGCACCGCGCGCGGCAGATCGAGTTCGACAAGGAGGCGGATGAGGAGGTGCTGGGGCGCAGCAAGCCGCGCAAGCTGACGCGATTGGATTTGGCCGAGGCGCGGCTGGCGGCCGGGGACGTGGCCACGGCCAGCTCCATGGCGCGGCAGGCGTTGACGGTGCGCACCGATAGCCTGGACGCGGTGGCGGACGGCGCACGCGCCAACTTCATCCTGGCCAGGGCGTCGATCCTGACCGGTCATCCGGAGGACGCGATCAACGACTTCCAGAAGACGCTGGCGACCAGCAAGACGCCACGGCTTCTGGCATGGTCGCACATTTACCTGGGGCGGATGCTGGATCTGGACTGCAAGCGCGACGAAGCGGTTGCCGAGTACAAGTTGGCGCTCACGGTGCGCGACGGGCAGCAGGATACGCGGCTGGCGGCTGAGCGGGGCGTGAAGACGGCCTATGCGGTCAAGGGCCACAGTTGCGACGAGGATGCGGACGACGACGCGCCCAGCGCGGGACCGGCGAAGCCGGGCGGGGCGACGCCGCAGACGGGAGCCGCGGGGCAAACCGGAACGCAGAAGCCGCAGTAGTACGACGCGCGCAGCTTTTGGGCTCCCGCCAGGCGTCTAACTGGCACATGGCCAGGCGGCAGATCGGAACCGGGGCGCAACCGCGGAGCCGGTGAGGCACATATGTTCGGACGGGGTAGATTGAGCGAGGCGGGGATAGCAGCCCTGTTTCTGCTTCTGTGTGGAATGCCGGCAGCGTCTCAGGACGATTTCGACCTTCACGCGAACATCACCGGCCACGTCTACCATGATAAAGAGATCAGTGTGCGGACCCCGGCAGACTGGAGCCTCGCGATTGACACTTACGAGAATGGCGGACACCCCCTGACCAAAGGAGCCATCCTGCGCAAGGGCAGGTACATCCTGCGGCTTTGCACCGGTTGCGGGCAGACGAGCGGAGTCATGGGTGGGCGATTCAGCGAGATCTTAGACCTGGTCCAGCCCTGGTCTCGTCCCCTTGGCGGCCCGTACCTCCCTTGCGGCGTGCTGGCGAAGAGCAAAGCGTCAAAGCTGCTTGACCGGGTTGACCTCTGGTATCGCCGCGACCCCGCGCACCCTTCGGACCCGGACTCAGAGGATTGCCGGGAACCGAGGACGACGGCGACGGTCTGGTATGGGTCCTACTTTGCGGAGAACTGCTCCCGTGTACGGGACGGCAACTACTGCGAAGGCTTTTTTCTGTACCCTGACCGGTTGGCGGGCAAGCGCGCCGGCAATTCCAAGGGTCTTTTCTACGAGATGGCAATTGGAATGACCTATGAAACGACCGATCTGGATCAGTTGCCGCATAAGGACGATCCGGAGTTGAACCAGATGCTGCACGAGGCCACGGCAATTGTGGAATCGATACGTTACAGGAGAAACTAGTACGCAGGTCTTGCTCCCCTGGTCAGGAATTCCGGCGGTGAGTAAGCTCGCCGGAGAAGATTGCAAGGGGACCGGGTGGAAACGAACGAGGCGCGCGTGGAAGCAGTTCTGCTTGAACTCGAAGCCGCACTCGGGCATGGCTTTGCCAGGCCGGCGCTGCTGGTATGCGCGCTCACGCACCGGTCCTCGATGAACGAACAGGCGGGAATCGAGCAGCCGGTTGAGCAGGGGAACGAAGAGGCCCGGGACGCGGGGAACAATGAGCGCCTGGAGTTCCTCGGGGACGCGGTGCTGGGCCTGGTGGTGGCCGAGGCGCTGTATCTGGCGCATCCGGAGTGGCATGAGGGGGAGTTGACCCGCATCCGCGCCCAGTTGGTGAGCCGGAAACACATGGCGGAGGTGGCGCAGGAGATCGGGCTGGGGAGTTACCTGCGGCTGAGCCGGGGCGAGGAGCGCGGCGGCCTGAGGAACAAGAGCACGGTGCTTTCGGATAGCATGGAGGCAGTGCTGGCCGCGCTGTTCCTGGACGGCGGCCTGGAGCCGGTGAGGGTGTTTGTCCGCCGCTACGTGATGGGCGAGGCGGCCGAAGAGCTGGCGCGGGAGTTGCGCTCCGGGGCCGCGCTGGGCAACTATAAATCGGCGCTCCAGGAGCGCCTTCAGGCGGCGCGGGCCGGAATGCCGGTGTACAGGGTAAAGAGCGAGAGCGGTCCCGACCACCGCAAGCGGTTTCTGGTAGAGGTCCGGCTCAGAACGGGCGAGGGCGAACCAGGCAAGGCGCTGGCGCGGGGCAAGGGGAGCACCAAGAAGCTGGCGGAACAGGATGCCGCGCGGCGCGCGCTGGAGCGGCTGGGGACTGGGGTGGCCGAGAGCAGCGCTCCGGCGGCCGGCACGGAAGAGGAGGATCACGCAGCGGAATGAGCACCCCTGCCCAAGGGCCGGACCCGTCCGAGGCGCGGATTTCGCGGCTGCGGCATCATCTTCCCACCGTGCCCGAGGCCCTGGCGTCGCTGCTGCGGACGGTGGTAGTGGCGCTGTTTCTGCTCACTTTTTTTCTTCAACCCTACCTGATTCCTTCAGAAAGCATGGAGCACACGCTGCTGGTGGGGGATTTTCTTCTGGTCAACAAGCAGGTGTATGCCCCGGCCGGCAGGCTGAGCCGGTGGCTGCTGCCTTATCGAGAGGTTGCGCGCGGAGATATCGTGGTTTTTCACCATCCCCATCCCCCGTTCCTGGTCAAGCGGGTGGTGGGCCTTCCCGGCGACCGGTTGCGCATCGAGGATGGCCGGGTGACGGTGAACGGGCTCATCCAGGACGAGCCGTACGCGGCTTTTGAGCCGGCGGTCCGGAATCCCTTTCGCGACGACTTTCCCGGCAAGGTGTATACCGATCCGGAGGTCGATCCGGCGTGGTGGCGCCAGATGCAGAGC
This sequence comes from Acidobacteriaceae bacterium, assembly GCA_003139795.1. Lineage (GTDB taxonomy): Bacteria > Acidobacteriota > Terriglobia > Terriglobales > Acidobacteriaceae > Telmatobacter. The sequence continues at coordinate 14,129 of PLGM01000073.1, forward strand.
CTGACCCGCGACGGTGAGCTGGTGATCCCCAGGGACGAGTATTTCGTGCTCGGGGACAACCGCAATCACAGCAAGGATTCCCGCTTCTGGGGGTTTGTGGCGCGCTCCCAGATCGTGGCCCGGCCGCTGGTGATCTACTTCTCGCTGAGCAGGCCCTCGACCACCGATGTGCAACAGGCCGCGGATGATAGACTCGGACACGACAGGGAACTCTCGGCGAAACTGACGGGGTTTGCGCGCTGGAAGCGCATCTTCCACGTCGTTCACTAGAACCGATCCGCCGGGACCATGGCCGGGAAGCCAGAAGAATAACCGCAAAGAGCGACAGGATGACCAAGAAAAAAGCGCCGACCCCCAGGACGCCGCCGGAAACGCAGCCGGTTGCGGCTCCGGTCCCCGTTGAAAAGAGGGTGGAAGAGACGCCCTTCGAGGCGGCTGCCAGCATCTGCTCGGTGCTCGTGGTGGGACTGTTCATTCTGACGTTTCTGGGTCAGAACTTTGTGATTCCGTCGGGATCGATGGAGAACACGCTGCTGGTGGGCGACCACCTGGTGGTGGACAGGATCACGCTGGCCCCGGCGTCGAATTGGATGCCGCTGGTTCACTATCGCGAGCCCAGGCGCGGCGACATTGTTGTGTTTTTAAAGCCGGTCGCGGACCCGGACCCGGTGGATGGGTCGCCGACGTATCCTTTCCTGGTGAAGCGCCTGGTGGGCGTTCCCGGCGACCATATCCACCTGCGCGACGGCATCGTGATCCTCAACGGCGTGGCTCAAGCTCCGCCCAAGGAAGAGAAGGATTCGCCCAGCGGCGACCCTGAGTTCCTGGATGAGTACCCGTCCATTCCGCCGACCGTGGAGCACGGCGCCACCGAGGCCTGGAGCGTGGACTTTCCCAATCACGTCGAGAATGGGGACCTGGTGGTGCCGCCGGGCAAGTACTTCATGATGGGCGATCACCGGCACAACAGCCTGGACTCGCGCTACTGGGGCTTTGTGCCCAGGGAAAACATCGTGGGCCGGCCGTTGTTCAACTACTGGTCGTTCAAGACCCCGGAGGACGAGTATGAGCAGTCCGGGATTGGCAGTAGCCTGGCGTGGATGGGCCACGTGGCGCTGCACTTCTTCAGCGATACGCGCTGGAACCGGACGCTGAACCCGGTGCGGTGAAAAGCAGCTAACAGCAGACAGTTGACAGCTAACAGTCGTCAGTCTATATCCGTCGTCGCTTAGAACTGCTAGCTGTTAGCTGCCCGCCGTTTTAACTGTTAGCTGTTAGCTGTCCACTGTTAGCTGAGAAACCATGACGGAAGAAGTGCAAGGCCGGAAACGAAAGCGGATGCGGCTTTGGCTGGCCGTGGCGGCGATCATGGCCATCCTGGCGGTGTTGATTGTGCCGCCGCTGGTGAGCATCAGCCGTTTCAAGAGCCGGATCACGCAACTGATGTCGGTGTCGCTGGGCAGGCCGGTGCGCCTTTCCTCGGTGGAGTTGCGGCTGTTGCCCGTGCCCGGCTTTGTTTTGACCGACCTGACGGTGGAAGAGGACCCGGCCTATGGCGCCGAGCCGGTGCTGCACGCCGGCACGGTGACCGCCAACGTACGGCTGCTGTCGCTGTGGCGGGGGCGGCTGGAGATCCGGAGCATCAGCGTGGACGATGCCAGCCTGAACCTGGTGCGAACGGCGGAGGGGCGCTGGAACCTGGACTCGCTTTTTCGTACGGCAGCCGCCAAGGCCCAGCCTCCGGCGGGTAGTTCAGGGCCGCGCCACGCGGTTCCGCTGCCGTATCTGGAGGCGACCAACTCGCGGATCAACATCAAAAGCGGGGCGGAGAAGCTGCCGTTTTCGCTGGTGAACACGGATCTGTCCTTCTGGCAGCAGGAGCCGGGCGACTGGCGCATTCGACTGCGCGGTCAACCGGCGCGCACCGACCTGAGCCTGGACCTGGCCGACACTGGGGTGGTGCGGCTGGAGGCAAATGTACGCCGGGCGCCGAAGTTGCGGCAGATGCCGGTGCACCTGGACGTCGAGTGGCGGGAGGCGCAACTGGGCCAACTGGCGCGGCTGGTGATCGGCACGGACCCCGGCTGGCGCGGCGATCTAACCGGGGAACTGCACGTGGACGGCACCGCGGACGCGGCGCAAATCAAGACGCGGCTGCGCGCCACCGGCGTTCACCGCGCCGAGTTTGCCCCCGCCGCGCCGCTCGACTTCGACGCCACCTGCGGGTTTTTGTACCGCTATTCAGCGCGCGCGCTGGAGAACCTGGCGTGCGACTCGCCGCTCGGCGATGGCCGCATCCGCCTGGCCGGGGAGCTGCCGGGCAACGGCGGGCCGCTGCATTTTTCGGTGGAGCTTGACCGCATTCCGGTGGCTGCCGGCCTGGATGCGCTGCGCACCGTGCGCAGCGATTTTGGCCCCGGCCTGGAGGCCAGGGGCGCGATCAGCGGCAAGGTCGCCTATGCCGAGATTGCCACTGAAACGGCAACGCCGGAGAAAGCGGAGGCCAGGAAGCACCCAGGCAAGGCCCGCCCGGCGAAGGCGCATCCGGCTGCACAAGGGCCGCTTACCGGCAGCTTTACCGTCGAAGGTTTTCAAATAAACGAGGCCGGGCTCAGCACGCCCATCCAGGCGCCCAAGATGGTGCTTGAGCCGGTGGTTGCGGCTGTGCAGGGCCAGGAGCCGGGTCGCGCTGCGCCAACTGGCCCGCCTGTGGCGCTGGCGGCAACCGTGGCCATTCCTGCCGGCGGCGCCGTTCCCCTCACTTTCACTGCCCGGCTGGCGCTCTCCGGCTACCGGGTGACGGTACACGGGCAGGCCGGCATGGCGCGGGCCAGGGAACTGGCTCATGTGGCCGGGCTGCAGGATGCCGCGGTGCTGGACGCGCTGGCTGGAGATCCCTTGAGCGTGGATCTGAGCGCCGAGGGTCCGTGGATGCCGGCGCAGAACATTCCCTTCAGCGGCAGCTCGGCCGGAGGCGCTGTGACCCGTGCCGGGAATGAGCCGGCGGTGGCAGAGGCGGGGGCGCCCGTGACCGACAGCGTGGCCGGGACCGTGACTTTGCGCGATGCCAACTGGAAGGCCGATTACCTGGCCAACCATGTAGAGATTGCGCAGGCCACGCTGCACCTGGGCAACGGCGAAGCGCGCTGGGACCCGGTGGTCTTCTCCTACGGTCCGGTAAAGGGCACGGCCAGCCTGAGCCTGGCGGCTCACTGCGACGCGGTCCAGCCCTGCATTGCCAGGTTTCAGGTACACTTCGGCAATCTGGACGCTTCCACCCTGCAGGCCGCGATTCTCGGAGCGCGCGAGCCGGGCACGCTGCTCTCCACGCTGATCGCCCGCCTTAGGCCGTCCAACTCATCGACTGCGCCGGCCTGGCCGCGGCTTGAGGGCACGGTGAAGGCCGATTCCCTGATTCTGGGCCCGGTTACGCTGCGCGAGGCAACAGCCACGCTGCGCATTCTGGAGCGCGGGACCGAGATCACGGACCTCGATGCGGATCTGCTGGACGGCCGCATGCACGGATCAGGGACGCTGCGCACCGTGGGGACCGATCAAGGCAAGCCCGCCTATACGCTGGAGGGCAAGTTTGAAAAGCTCAGCCCGGCGGATGTGGGCCAGTTGCTGGGGCTGCGCTGGTCGGGCGGCGCTTTCGACGCAGACGGCAAAATTGAGCTCTCCGGATTCACGGACAAAGAGCTGGCTGCGTCGGTCAAGGGCACGTTGCACTTCGAGTGGCGGCATGGTCGGGTGGAAGCCTCTGCGACTGAAGCGGATGTTCCCGCTGCGCTGGCGCGCTTTGACCGCTGGAGCGGGGATGCCGGGATTGGCGACGGGACGATCACGCTCCAGCAGAACCTGGTGCAGGAAGGCGCCCGCAAGCGAGCTGTCGAAGCCGCGCTCACCCTCGGCGACCCGCCCAAGATCAGCTTTGCACCGCCCAGGGAAGCGCAGGCCAAGCGCTGAAACCGCTTCCCTTTACAATGACGCTATGGATTCATCCATCGCTTCTTCCCCGGTGACCATCCGCTGCCAAGGCATCCTGTTCGACATGGATGGGATTCTGATCTCCTCGATTGGATCGGTGGAGCGCAGCTGGACGAAGTGGGCCAGGATGCGCGGCGTGGACCCCGCGTACGCCATCAGCATCACCCACGGCTGCCGGGCCATCGAGAGCGTGGCCACATTGCGCCCGGACCTGGACCCTGTGGCGGAACTCAAGGTCATCGAAGACATCGAACTCGCGGACGGTCAAGGGCTCGCGGTGCTGCCCGGCGTGCTGGAGTTGCTGGCGGCGCTGCCCCCACGCCGCTGGACGGTGGTGACCAGCGCCACCGAGCGGCTGGTGCGTGAGCGGCTGGCCGCGAGCGGCATTCCCGTGCCGGAGCGGCTGATTGCGGCCGAGAGCGTGACCCAGGGCAAGCCGCATCCAGAGGCTTTTCTGGCGGGAGCGGCGCTGCTGGGGTTCGCGCCGGAGGAGTGCGTGGTGATTGAGGATTCGTCGTCGGGCGTCCAGGCCGGGCGCGCGGCGGGATGCACGGTGGTGGCGACCACGTTTTCGCATTCGATGGAAATGCTGGACGCGGCGCACTACCTGATCCAAGACGTTACCGGCGTGGAAGCGGAGACTCTTCCCGGCGATGCGGGGTTGGTTCTCAAATTCACGCCGCTGGCGGGGTAGCCTTATTCGTTGGCTTCGATGCGCCGGCCGTGGGGGTCCTGCAGGGGGCGGGTGTTTACCTTGAAGAGGGCGGCGAAGACGCGCAACTGGTCGCGGCTCAGGCTCACCTCCTGCTCGAGGACGAACCAGCGCACGCCCTCGGTGCAAGGCGGGGTGGTGAGCGAGCCGAGGTAGGTCCAGTAGCCGCGGTCTGCGGGCAGCAAACCGCCGGGGTTGACCATCTCCGTGACTTTCTCGCTGGCGCCGGCTTTGGTGGGCAGGTGGGGCCAGAGAGTGGCGAGCACGGCGTTGGGGTTGCCCGCGTCCTCGGCGAGGCGAATGGCGAGGATGTCCAGTTTGCCGTCGGCGCTCTTGTGGAGCAGGTGGACGTCCATGTCGGTCAGCTTGCCTTTTACCGCTTCCTCGGCGGGGTGGTGGAAATCGAACTCGACCAGTTCATAGCGCACGCCGCCGGCCACAATGTAGCTGCCGTGGTCAACGTGAACCACCACGGTGTGGCCATTGTTCTCCAGCGTGACGGGCCCGGCGATGTAGTGGAATTCGAGGGGCTGGAGCGCCTTGTCGAGGTGCGCGCCGCGAATGTCGAGGGGCGACTGCTGGTGGCCATGCGAGCAGGCTCTGTACGCCGGGTCGAGCTTGCCCCAGTCCAGTGCGCCGCGTTTGCCCTCGTAGTCCCAGGAAGCGATGGTTTGCGCGGCGGAATGCGCGGCGGCCAGTGTGGCCAGACCGAGTACAACAGCGGCAAGTGCAGGAGAACGCATCGATAGCTCCTCGAAAGAATGGACGCGCAGCGCGCCAGAAAGCATTCTAAGGCATTTGCGAGACGGCTGTACCCGGAGGCCGAATCGGTGTCCTTTGCAGACGGGACTGGTGAGAAAAGCGAGGGGAAAAGGGCTGTTCGAGGCTTGTTTTTCGGCTCGAATAGGCCAAAAGGGTCGGGTTTTGAGGCAAGGAACCGAGACTTTCAGGGGGTTCTGTTTACTGATAAGTACATGGGGTCAGTTGCTCATGTTGTTGATTGTGTTCTACTTGCACGGAAACCTCTTCTTCGAGAACCGGAGCTTTTGGGGAAAGGGGGAGGGGGTGGGGGATGGTACGGACCGGGCACATGCCTGACAGATTGCACGGGGACCGCGGCGGCGGAGATCGATCTGGCGCAGGTTGGACATATGTCATTATGCGTTGCCGGATCGTATTCTTCTGCAAAACGGGTTGGGACAGGGTTGATGCGCTTGCCGAAGCATGAGGAGGCTTCAAGAATGGCTCAAGGAGTTTGGGCGCAGAGGAGGAGAACGGTCTCCTGGGGCGGGAGCTCAACGGCGGGGAGCGGGGCAGGGGATGGACGCGGGGAGGGGAAAAGGGATGGAAGGATTCGGTCCGGTTTCCGAATGGGCGACGAGCGGACCGGAACTCGGAAAAAACCTCTCAAGCGCGGTTTGATGAGCGCTTTGGGCAGTTGGCCTCAGTTGCCATTGTTGCCCTGGGATATCGGTAAACCCTTGCCGACATTCGGGGACTGATCCAGGAATATGACTCCGAAGTGACTTTCTTTACAGAGAGTTGCAGGAGTTTTTGAAGCAAACTCGCGCTGTGCCTTGTCGCTCTCAGTTTACGAGACGGCCAGCTTCCGTCAGCCGACCGCCGTCAAATTCATCCGCGGTATGGTTGTGATTCAGGATATTCGCAAGGATGCGATACCTACCGAATGTGCTGAATCAAGCGCTCGCTGAAATTATGAAAAGGGGAGCGTGGTGCTCCCTGCCTGGCTCACCAGCGATAGATGGTCAGGTTATCCAGGTACACCGTAGATGCGCCCGAAGCTCCCAGTCCATCCAGCTGAAACTGGGTTTGCACCACCCCGACCTGCCAACCCAGCGCGAACGCTGACGGCACCATGGCGTCGATCACTTGCTCGTTGCCATCCAGCCATACGGAGTGATAGGTCACATTGCCGGAGTCGTCACGCGAATAGCTGATCTGAACGTGATGCCAGGCGTTCGTCTGCCAGTTCGACACGTTGCAAGGTTGCGAGGAGCTTACCCATTCGCCCCCTGCGCCGCTGTATTCCCACGTTTGGGAATACCCGCTGCACTGGAAGGCGTAGATAACGGTTTGACCGTCGTCTGTGACCTGGTTTGAATCTAATTCAAGGTTAGCGATAGTGCTTCCGGCCTCAATCCACACCCACCCGTCATAGACAAAGTTCATTGAGGTTGTGTCGTTCGCGTAGGCCACGCTGTATATTTCGCCGCCTGTATTTGTGTAGCTGGAGACAAAGTTGCGTGCGTTGCCGCTGAGCGATGGCGTGCTCACCAGGCTCGTTGCCCCAACCGCCGTGCCGGGAGTGCCCGGGTCGTGGTTGAAAATCCATGTGTCGAGCGCCTGCAGGTCGCTGGCAGCAGTGGCGTTTGTGGGAACCACAGGTCCCGATACCGGGGGAGGTGTAATGACGTAGCCCGCCGTTGCCAGGCTGCTGTTTGTATAGCCTGAAGCGACAGCAACCGCTTCAATCACCTCGGATCCACTTACCGGGATTGCGCCAGTGTATGGAGTCGAGGATGTCGTGGGCGCGGTACCGTCGGCGGTGTAGTAGATTGTCGCACCCGCTGTGGCGGCAGACAATGTCACCGTCTGGGCAGTCAGGTATGTCCCGGGAGCAGGTGAGAATACGGGCGTGGCGGCTGCAGCGGGAGTGCTAATGACCGTTGTTGGCGCGGCCATGGAATGATTGGCCCCACAGCCTGTGAAAACTAAAGGGAGCAGGAGGCAGGGAACTGTCCAGAAGAGATTCCGAAGGGTAGTGAAGATTGAGTGTTTCAGGGGGGCGGAGAGGAGAGACTTCATGGATGCGCCTCGGTTAGTCCGTCCGAGCGCGCGCATGCACGTTGCCGGTATCTAAGTTATTAGATTGAAATGGGTTCCATTCAATTGCCGATCCCCTTGCAATCTAGCTTAGAGATCATCACGAGTCGCTTTTCTCAAGACTGATGTGAGCAGAATAGCACACATTTTGTGTGCTATTCTGCTCAGTAACAATAAAGTTGTACGCAAAGGTAATGGACCCCAACCGCCTGACCCAAATTGGAAATCTACCGACTTAAACGTGCCCAGGCCGCGACCGTTGGCAATTTGTCACTGTGGTCCGGTCTAACACGGTGTTGTAAACTGCAAGAGATTGCATGGTAAAGGTTTAAGCGGTGTTTTTTCTTGCCGCGATTTAAGTGTCTGCGAGCCGTTGGATGCATGGGCGCTTGGGCGCCGCGGTCTCCATGCGCGTCGATGGTCTCTTCTTCCAGGGGCGCCGGGGGCCGGGTCCGGCCGCATGAGAAGGGTGACAGGGACCACGAGATTCCCACTCACCGCAATCTGGATCGGTACCTCGAGGAAAACATCGCCGCGCCGACATCGGCCAGGACCGCAAGGGAGGGCGATGACGGGCGTGGGAGAATTCTATCGTTACGATTCGCAATGGCCAATCAATCTTCAGCGAAGCGGCCAGGATCTGTAACGGAAAACGCCGATGTCGCCTGGAGTCTATCTGGACTGATGCCAAGCCGATGCGCTCATCGAGAACATGGGAAGCGCGATCCAGGGTTCCGGGCGGTTTACCAGGAAACAGGGAACTGCATTCACGCAAAATGGGACCCTCCTGGCGAAGGGTCCCATGCTGTTGTGAGGGTGCTGCGGCGGGGCTACTTGGCTGCGGCGGCGATTCCTGCCTGTTCGGCCAGGATGGCGGCCTTGTCGGTGGCTTCCCAGGTGAACTCCGGCTCGTTGCGGCCAAAGTGGCCGTAGCAGGCGGTCTTCTGGTAGATGGGGCGGCGCAGGTTCAGGCTCTCGATGATGCCCTTGGGCGTGAGCGAGAAGTTCTTGCGGATCAATTCGGTGAGCTTGGCCTCGCCGATTTTGCCGGTGCCGAAGGTTTCCACCAGGACGCTGACCGGCTCGGCCACGCCGATGGCGTAGGCCAGTTGCACCTCGACGCGGTCAGCCAGGCCGGCGGCCACGATGTTCTTGGCGATGTAACGGGCGACGTAGGCCGCGGAGCGGTCCACCTTGGTCGGGTCTTTACCTGAAAAAGCGCCGCCGCCGTGACGGCCCATGCCGCCGTAGCTGTCCACGATGATCTTGCGGCCGGTGAGGCCGGTGTCGCCCATGGGTCCGCCGATGACGAAACGGCCGGTGGGGTTGATGTGGTACTTGGTGTGCTCGTCGAGCCACGCGGCGGGCAGCACGGCCTGGATCACGTACTTGAGGATGTCGGCATGCAGCTCCTCATTGCCGACGCTCTCAGAGTGCTGGGTGGAGATGACCACGGCGTCGATGCGGGCGGGCTTGCCGTTCTCGTCGTACTCGACGGTGACCTGGCTCTTGCCGTCGGGGCGCAGGTAGGGCAGCTTGCCGCTCTTGCGCACGTGCGTCAACTGGCGAGTGAGCTTGTGGGCCAGCGAGATGGGGGCGGGCATCAGCTCAGGGGTTTCGTTGGAGGCGTAGCCGAACATCATGCCCTGGTCGCCGGCGCCGCCGGTGTCAACGCCCTGGGCGATGTCGCCGGACTGCTTGTTGATGGTCGAGATCACGGCGCAGGTGTTGGCGTCGAAGCCGTAGAGGGCGTTGTCGTAGCCGATGGAGGCAACCACGCCGCGGACCAGGCTCTGGAAGTCGACGTAGGCCTTGGTGGTGATTTCACCGGCGATGACCACCAGGCCGGTGGCGGTCAGGGTTTCGGCGGCGACGCGGCTGTAGGGGTCCTGCTCCAGGCAGGCGTCGAGAATGGCGTCAGAGACCTGGTCGGCAATCTTGTCCGGATGGCCTTCGGTGACTGACTCAGATGTAAACAAGAAACGGTCGCTCAAATTCGAACTCCTCCCCATTGAAGGGATTTAGATTGGTGGCCTGTCGCGATGGCTGCTTTGCCGTGGATGAACCGCCGCGGGGAGGGGGGAACTTCTCTCCTTGACCGGCAACTCGCCCGCATCGGTGAGACACGCCTGCACCGGCAGGCGTTAGCCAGCGGGTGTACACCTCCATGTTAATCGCAGCGGGCGGCCGGGGCCAAAGAGTCCTGAGCGAACGGGGAGTTGCAGGCGCTGAAGGGCGTGGCGGCCGCTTTGAGCCGCAGTTCATCATGCCGCGGGTTCCGGGGGCTGGAGAGCCGGTGCGGGCAATGTTCGCTCCGCTGGCGAGGATCAGCCGTTGAACCAGGCGAGCAGGCGGGAAAGCAGGTGGTGGGCTGAGGAGAATGCGACGTGGGCGGCGGCGGCGGCGGCTTGCTGCATGGGCAACAAGGTGGGCCACCAGCCGGCACGGAGGCCCAGGTAGCGGACCGTGAGAAAGGCCGCGGCGACAACCGCCAGCAGCAGCAGGATGGCGCCGGCCCAGCGCAGACGGAGCTCAATAGCGTCGCGGCGCAGCATGCGGGCTTTGCCCACGTTGGAGGCGAAGGCCGTCCAACCGCTGTCGTCGTCGACCACCTGGCCGGAGGCGACATAGGCTTTGAGATAGCGCTCGGTCCAGGCATGCTGGTCAAGGCCCAGGGCTGCGGCGTAACCGCGCACGATGCCCTTGGAAAGAATGCCGCCGGGCAGGAGGCGAAACCGCTCCTGCTCCAGCGCAACGAGGTGATGTTGGCTGATTTTGGTGACCGCCGTGATTTGTTCCAGCGCAACGCCGCGGGCTAGCCGCTCCATGCGCAGGTCTTCACCAAAGTTTCCCATCTGCAACCAGAAAAACGAGTAACGTACCCTAAAGTTTTCCACCTTCACAATAAACCGGGTTTCTGCTTCCGTCAAAGCGATTCGTCGGGTTTTTCCCTTTATTATCATCAATCTGAGACTCGCAGGACCATTTTGGGCCTATTTATCAACTATTTACCCTCTACGAAGGCAGCGCAGGCCGGCGAAACCATTTAGGGCGCCCGGAGGAACGGATCGGGACGAGAGTGCGCGGTCCAGGTCTCGCCTGCCCAGGCTGATACCCTGAAGGCGAGGGTGTTCTGAAGCATTTTGGCCCTCGGAGCCAGGCTCTGGGAATGAACAAGCTGATTATTGCCAATCTGGTGCACCGGCCGGTGCGCTCCATCATCAGCGTGCTGGCGGTGGCCATTGAAGTGATCATGATTCTGTCCATCGTGGGCATCTTCATGGGGATGTTGAACGACACCAAGCAGCGCACCAACGGCATCGGCGCGGACCTGATGCTGCGTCCCAGCAACGCCAGCATCTTCGCCGGCGTGAGCGGCGCGCCCATGCCGGAAAAGAACATCGAGGTCATCCGGCGGCTGCCGCACGTGGCGGTGGCCTCGCCGGTGATTCAAAAGCTCTCCACGGCCGGCAAGATCGAGATACTTTACGGGATCGATTACCCCAGCTTCAACGCCTTGAAGCCTTTTGTCTTCCTGTCCGGCGGGCCGTTCCAGGGGCCCCAGGACGTGATGGTGGACGATATTTTTGCCGGAGCGGACGGCGGCCATCGCGTGGGCGATACGATCACCATCATGGATCACCCGTTCCGCATCTCGGGGATCGTGGAGCACGGCAAGGGGGGGCGCAAGCTGCTGCAAATCGATACCATGGGCGAGTTGATGGACGCCGAGGGCAAGGCCTCGCAGTTTTTCATCAAATGCGACGACCCGGCCAACGACAACCTCGTGATTCAGGAGATCCATGCCACGCGCGGCCTGGAAGACTACCCGGTAGAGACCGTCGACGAATGGCTGGAAGAGATGACTCCGGATAAGATTCCCGGCTTCAATATCGCTCTCAACGTAGTCACGTTCATCGCGGTGGTGGTGGGGTTCCTGGCCATCTTCCAGTCGATGTATACGGCGGTGCTGGAACGTACGCGGGAGATCGGGATTCTCAAGTCGATGGGGGCATCGAAGCTGACCATTGTGAGCGTGGTGCTGCGCGAGACGGCAGTGATGGCGGGGGCCGGGGTGCTGTTGGGCATTGCGGGCACTTACGGGGTCAAGGCTCTGGTGGGCCACGTGTTCCCGACGCAGCACTTTGAGATCACTGCCGCCTGGATCGTCAGGGGTTCGATCTACGCTCTTCTGGGGGCGTTTTTGGGCGCGCTCTACCCGGCGTTGATGGCGGCGCGGAAAGACCCCATCGACGCACTGGCGTACGAATAGCTTCCTCTTCAGATTGACCGTGACCCATAAAACAGCAAGGGCGGCGGCCTTCGATGAGTGAACCGGCAATTCTGCGCGACCCGAAATGTTGGCTCAGGCGGTTACACAAAGGCGTGAAAGGTTCGCTTCAGGGGTTTCGCTTGAGCCCCAAAGGTTCATCCACGCGGTTGTGAAAAGGTTAATGAATAACCTGCGAATTGACCGGATTGGACGAATCGGCACCGGGAAAGGTTCCGAATTCGATGAAAAGGCGGTACAGATTTCCCGGTAATGGTGCGAAAAGCGCTCAAAAGGAACAGGATAAGGGCGTCTGGCGTCGAAAATGGGAGGTTTTTCCGCGTTTGCGCCGGCTGTGGAGGCCCTCGCGGTTTGGCGGGCCAGGACGAATATGCAGGATTCAATTCATGCTGAGGCGATTTAGCGTAAAGCGAGAATCCCTACCGGCGACATGGGCGTTTCCGGGGGCTGGTCTGTGGTTTCGAGGGGTTCATTTGATCCCAGGTCTCAAAACCGAGACCTGGGGCATCCAGCCATTTACTGAGTCTCGCATAATAGGG
>PLGM01000196.1 GCA_003139795.1 Acidobacteriaceae bacterium
CCGAACAACCGGAGCCACCGCACGCCGAGACCCAGAATACTTCGCCAGTCGATCTGGTCTAGGGCCTTGTGGTGGAGGAACGTGTTTGTGTCCAAGAAGAAGAATCTATTGGGCATGGGCTGAAATAAGAATACTGCGAATCCAGAAAATCGGCCATTCTCTCTCTCCTGTCCCAACCCCTTGTGACACTAAGGAGCGCGCGGCACCCGGCCGGGCACTATCGACGTTCGCCTTGAGTCCTTGCAGAAAATAACCTTCCGCTGGCGCAGAATGGTAAATGGAGATGTCCGGAGAAAACCGGGGCCTGATCCTCCTCCAATCCGTTTTCATCCCGGTAGAGAAAAAAGCGCGTTTTTGGCTGTGAAACTGTGAAACCGCACCTAAACCATTAAAAATAAAAGCGTTTCTCTGCCAACCTCACAGGAACACAGGATGCGTGAATCTGTGTTGTGCCCGAATCGCTGGTACTTCGGACACGACTCAACGAAGCACCCGATCCTGCCAGTTCTCCCTCCCATCCGTTACCCTAGAATCGTCAGAAAAACGAGGGAGTTTCCCCATGACCGTAATCCGCCAGGAAGATTTCATCGCCAGCGTCGCCGCCGCGTTGCAGTACATCAGCTACTACCACCCGGTGGACTACATTACCAGCCTGGCCAAAGCCTATGAACGCGAGCAGTCCCACGCCGCCAAGGACGCCATTGCGCAGATTCTCATCAACAGCCGCATGTGCGCCGAGGGCCACCGCCCCATCTGCCAGGACACCGGCATCGTGAACGCCTTTGTGAAGGTGGGCATGGACGCGCGCTTCGCGGCCGACCCCGGCGAAGAGCCGAAAGACCTGCAACAGATGGTCGACGAAGGCGTCCGCCGCGCCTATCTCGATCCCGACAACAAGCTGCGCGCCTCCATCCAGGCAGACCCGGCGGGCAAGCGCATCAACACCAAAGACAATACGCCGGCCGTGGTGAACGTGGAGCTGGTGCACGGCGCAACGGTCGAGGTGACGGTGGCGGCCAAGGGCGGCGGGTCCGAAGCGAAAAGTAAATTCGCCATGCTCAATCCGTCGGACTCGGTGGTCGAATGGGTGCTGAAAACCGTTCCCACCATGGGCGCGGGCTGGTGTCCGCCGGGCATGCTGGGCATCGGCATCGGCGGCACGGCGGAGAAAGCCATGCTGCTGGCCAAGCAGTCGCTCATGGACCCCATCGACATTCAGGAGCTGATCGCCCGCGGCCCCAAAAACCGCGCCGAAGAACTGCGCATCGAGCTTTATGACAAGGTGAACCGGCTGGGCATTGGCGCGCAGGGCCTCGGCGGGCTGACCACCGTGCTGGACGTGAAGGTGCTGGACACACCGGCCCACGCCGCCAACCTGCCCGTAGCCATGATTCCCAACTGCGCCGCCACTCGCCACGCCCACTTTGTGCTGGACGGCTCCGGCCCGGTCTATCTCGACCCGCCCAGCCTGGAGAACTGGCCGAAGCTGACTTATGACGTTTCCACCGCCCGCCGCGTGAACCTGGACACCGTGACCCGCGCCGAAGCCGCCGCGTGGAAGCCGGGCGAGGTGCTGCTGCTGACCGGCAAGCTGCTGACCGGCCGCGACGCCGCCCACAAGCGCATGACCGAAATGCTGAGCCGCGGCGAAAAGCTGCCCGTGAACTTCCGCGACCGCTTCATCTACTACGTCGGCCCCGTGGACCCGGTGCGCGATGAGGTGGTTGGCCCGGCCGGACCCACTACGGCCACGCGCATGGACAAGTTCACCCGGCAGATGCTGGCCGAGACGGGCCTTCTGGGCATGGTGGGCAAGGCCGAGCGCGGTCCGGTGGCCATCGACGCGATTCGCGAGTTTGGAGCGGTCTACCTGATGGCTGTGGGCGGCGCGGCTTACCTGGTTTCAAAGGCCATTTACGGCTCGCGCCTGATGGCATTTGGCGATCTGGGCATGGAGGCTATCTACGAGTTCGACGTGCGCGAGATGCCCGTAACCGTCGCGGTGGATTCCAAGGGCACCAGCGTTCACCAGACCGGTCCGGCGGAGTGGCAGCAGCGCATCGCGGGCATTCCGATTCTGCAATGAATCAGTTTTCAGTTGTCAGTTATCAGCGGTCAGTGGGTCGAATAGGGGGCTTTCCGGACTCGGCTGAAGGCTGGGCCTTGCTGAGCATCGCTCCGAATTCATCCCGAATTGCCGAGGTCGTTCACTGACGACTGAAAACTGACAACTGATAACTGACAACTGGCTTTACTGCTTGCCAAACCGGTAAACGATCCCGCAAGTATAGCCCAGGCTATTCTGCAGGGTTGAGCCGAAGCCGGTCAGGTAGTACTCCGGTGCAACCCGAACGCCGAGGTTCGGAGCCAGGTTGTACTCGACAAAGATGCTGGCGCTGGCGGCGAAGGTTGACCCATCCGGATAGAGGCCCAGCAGAGCACTGCCAAAGCCATTCGTATCGCCCGTAAAGTTGCCCCGCGCATATCCGCCCATAACCCTGCCGGAGATGGAGTACTTGGGCTGCATGTAAAAGCGGTAAGTGGGTCCCAGCAGGGCGGCATACTGGCTGATGGCCGGCTTGGTGATGCCGGTCAGGTTGGGCTCGATGAACGGAGTGCCGTAGTAGCCGCGGCCATCCAGGGTCACGCCCATCCGCTCG
Organism: Acidobacteriaceae bacterium; assembly: GCA_003139795.1. Lineage (GTDB taxonomy): Bacteria > Acidobacteriota > Terriglobia > Terriglobales > Acidobacteriaceae > Telmatobacter. Next base: position 2,661 of record PLGM01000196.1, read on the forward strand.
CTGAAGTAACGGGTGAAGCCGACGTTCCAGTCGTATTCGTTCACGCGCTGCAACGTGGCGCCCGGCGTAAACCGCAGGTAGCCCGCGCCTACATACCCCTCATAAAGATGATCGTAAACTTCGTGAATCGCAGCGGCGCGGCGCTGTTCGCGGCGGGCCTTGATGCGCGCCTGCACGCTGATCTGAGGCTGAGTCTGGGGTTGAGTCTGGGCGGCTGCGGGCGCCTGCTGGTCCGGGGGCGCGGGGTTGCTGCTCGAACTCGAGCTTTGGGCCTGAAGAATGGGTAGGACTGGCAATCCCAGCGCCAGCAGAAGGGCAAGACGGCGAAAAGAATACATCGGTTTCGGGTTACCTCCACGGGAGTACGGAAGCACACCACCGCTCTGGGCGGCGCTCCCCCCATTAGGTATTAAACCACCTTGAGGGAGCCTTGTGGGTGAACCGGCACTGGTTTGGACGCGCGCCGGACTGATTCGCTCCTGGAATCGCGCGGACCGCCGCCCGCGGATGGCCGGAAAAATCATTGCCCTTGGCCGGCGCGGAAGACCGGCAATGCACTACGATGAAGACCATGGGAGGCTCGAACGAAGATGGGTCGAATTCTGCTGGGAATTATCCTCGGAGTCATCCTGGCGCCCGTGGCCGTGCTGGCGTGGTTGCATTTTGGTCGCGTGCCGGTGGCCGTCGTCGACCCGCCGTTCCCTCAGGAGCGGCTGCTCACCGGCGTTCCGCTGCACGCGCGCATCGACCGCGAGCTGATCAAGACCCCGCCCATCCAGGCCGACGAGGACAACCTGGTGGCCGGCGCGCAGATTTACCGCGACCAGTGCGCGTTCTGCCACGGCTTTCACGGCAAGCCTTCGGAGTTTGGCCCGCACATGTATCCCGATGCGCCGCCGCTGTGGGAGATGCACCACCATGGGGCGGAGACGATGATGGGGGTGAGCGACGACCCGCCCGGCGAGACCTACTGGAAGGTGGCCAACGGCATCCGGTTGACCGGCATGCCGTCCTTCAAACAAGTGCTCACCGAAAACCAGATGTGGCAGGTCAGCCTGCTGCTGGCCAATGCCGACAAGCCACTGCCCCCGGCGGCATTGGATATCCTGCGCGGCCAGACGACCCTGTCTCCGGCGCCCGCCGCGGCAAGCGCCCCGCCAGTCGAGAAGTAGATTCGGCCGGGATTTCCGGGCCGCCGCTGGAAGAGCAGACGGAACAGATGGGGATGGATTGGAAAGTAGGAGAACGATGAGCGTGCTCGACTCGCTGCGCAAGGGATTTGGCTTCTTTCTGATGAGCCTTGGCGTCTCCAGCCCGGCAAAAAAGCCAAAGCCAACGCCGAAACCTGGTCCCAAAGCGGAAGCCGGCAAGTAACGCCTCTTCCCCCATTGCGGCATACGATCGGGAAAATTGTGCGACCGGGAGCGCCCTTGGCTCCTCGAATGAAGTGAGCTTCAGCGTTTGGCTGACTGCAATCAACGAGGTTCTTCCCCCCATGGCCACCGAAAAGAGAAACGGCTTCCTGCGGGCGTTCTGGGATTTCTTCGTCCTGTTCAGCGGGGTTTCGACCGCGTCCGCGCTTACGCGCACACAGGGCCGCCCGGTGCGGAGCCGCGGGCTGTTTCTGTTTCGAAAACCCGACCACGAGCCGGCAAGGCGCACGCCCGATCCGCGCTGATTCGCACGCCAACCGTTGAATTGTTAGAATCGAGATTATGCCGCTTACCCACCAACAAGCCCTCGACCACTTCCGCTCCCCCGACCTCATCGGACTGGGCTTCGAGGCCGATGCCGTGCGCCGCCGCCTGCACCCCGAGGGCGTGGTCACCTACATCATCGATCGCAACATCAACTACACCAACTTCTGCACCGAGTACTGCACCTTCTGCGCCTTCTACCGGCCGCTTAAAGGCGCCCGTTCCGAAGAAGGCTACATCCTCGACTTCGAGACCATTTACGAGAAGATCGCCGAGACCCTGGAGATGGGCGGCACCGGCGTGCTGATGCAGGGCGGCATCCACCCCGATCTCAAAATCGACTGGTTCGAGCGGCTGTTCACCGGCATCAAACAGCGCTTCCCGCAGATATGGCTGCACTGCCTGACGGCCTCCGAGGTGCTGGCCATCGCCAAATATTCGGATTTGAGCCTGCGCGACACCATCGTTCGCCTGCGCGATGCGGGCCTCGATTCCATCCCCGGCGGCGGCGCGGAGATTCTGGACGACGACGTGCGCCAGCGCATCGCGCGCCTCAAATGCAACACCGAGGACTGGGTCAGCGTCCATCGCACCGCGCACCAGCTCGGCATGAGAACCACGGCGACCATGATGTTCGGCGTGGGCGAAACCTTCGAGCAGCGCATCAACCATTTCGAAGTCGTGCGGTGGCTGCAGGAAGAGACCGGCGGCTTTACCGCCTTCATTCCCTGGAGCTTCCAGCCTGGGCACACCGCCCTTGGCGGACGCGGCTGGGAGGAAGCCACCTCGGTCGAGTATCTGAAGGTTCTGGCTATCTCAAGGCTCTATCTCGATAACATTGAAAACGTGCAGGCGAGCTGGGTAACGCAGGGCCTGAAAGTCCTCGAGTTAGGCCTTCATTTCGGCGGCAACGACGTAGGTTCTGTGATGCTCGAAGAGAACGTGGTCAAGGCCGCCGGCACCTCGAACTGCACCACCGAAGAAGAGCTTCGCCGCATCATCCGCGACGCCGGCTTCAAGCCCGTCCAGCGCGACACCCTCTACCGGACCATGTTTTTGAATTGAAAGCTGAACGGATTCATGCGGGCCAGCCACTGGTCCCCTTAAGCAAGGACGAAGACGGTGGTCTTTCTCATCGGATGCGATCATGTAGCGGCGCAGACCTATCCAGAGGGCAGCGAGCTGGACAATCCGCGGAACAGTACACAAAGAGAATTCAGAGAACTGCTAATTAGAGCCATCGAAAAGCACCATCCATTCCTCATCGCCGAGGAATATCATCCGGAATTCCTGAAGAGGCGAAGGCAACGCTCAGTTGCTGTTGAAGTTGCCTCGGAGGTGAATATCAGCCATAGGTTTTGCGACCCGTCGCTGGAAGACAGGGAGAGGCTCGGCATTTCAGACGGACCACCATGTGCTCCTCCTGGATGGGATAATCGCGAAAAGAGGATGCAAGAATATTTCCTCTGCGAATGGCCCATCCGCGAAGAGTTCTGGATCAGCCAATTAGGTGAGGACATCCACAAAAACGTTCTCTTTGTCTTTGGCGCAGGTCATAGGGAAACCCTGCGAAGACGGCTCGAGCGAAGAGCGATTGAGGTGAAAATACTCGAGAAGAGGTTTGGGGTTTCGAATATATGGGACGGCGATTTTCCCGCGTACAGGGCCGCATACAGAGAGCTCCGCCACAACGGTTTTCCGCCAATCTCCTAGCGCACTTGTGTCTGCGCTGCAGATCAGCATCAAGATTTGTAGCTTTTATGCTACAATCATTCCCGTGATCGAACTCGTCCGTTACCAGCAAGAGGATGGGCGCGAGCCGTATACCGAATGGTTCCGCAATCTGCGCGACGCTAAGGCGAAAACCCGAATCGCTGCCAGGCTGCGGCAGATCGAGTCCGGGAATCTGGGCGACTGCAAGCCGGCTGGAGAAGGTGTGACGGAATTGCGCATCCATGTAGGTGCCGGCTATCGAGTCTACTGCGGACAGCACGGGGATCGCTGGGTCATTCTTCTCTGCGGGGGCGATAAGGGCAGCCAAACGGCAGACATCGCAAAAGCTAAAGCGCTTTGGTCAGAGTGGAAACGGAGGCAACGATGAGCAAACTTGTTGGCGTGGTGTCGCATCATCAGCGAGAGGTTGAAGAACTGCGCGAGGATCGGGAGTTCGCGGTCGAGTACCTCCGCGTAGCTATGGAGTCGCTTGACAACCCCGAAGAGCGCGGAGGCGGATTGCTTGCGTTGCGCGCCGTGGCCGAGGCCTACGGAGGGTTGGGCGCGGTAGCTGCTCAGGCTGGCATCAGCCGCGAATCGCTCTATCGCGCACTCTCGCCCAAAGGCAATCCCACGCTGAAAACGCTGGTCGCCGTTCTGAAGAGCGTGGGCCTGCGGCTCTCCATCGCCGAAAAACAACAGGTAGAAGCGGAGCAGGCAAAGGCGGGCGACAATTATGCCGCCGCTTAACCGTAAACGGAGCAATCGGAAATAAGCCTCCAGAAAGGAGCGGCGCTATTATGACAATTTCAGGGCACAAAAGCCTCACCGACTGGGAATGGGTAAAGAAGCAGATTGCCGAAGACGCTCAGATCCCTTATGACCCGAACGACCCCGACGACGGCCCCTACGACCCCAACGACGATGCGGCCGTTGACGCCTATTTCGCTAAGGCAACCATTTGGGTTGGATGGTCCAATCCGGTCATGATCCAGAAGGACGGCGTTCCCGTGAATCGCGACAAGAAGGCCGCATCCGAACCCCGCAAGCCGCGCGCCAAGCCTCCTAAATCTGCGGTATTTCAGCATCGATAGGCATTCACACAACCCAAAAGGACAAATTCCGCCTCCAAGCGCGAAAAATACTGGTAGCATGATTTCTGTCTTCGTGCTACTCTGATTCTTCCCCTGGAGAGTCGAGCGGCTGTTGGAGGAGTGTGCATGGGGATCTTAAGCAGAATTGGCATTGCCCTCGATTCGGACCTTCTCAAGCGGTTTGACCGCTCGATCCGCCATCGCGGCTACACCAACCGGTCGGAGGCGTTTCGGGATTTGATTCGCGACCGGCTGGTGACGGAGCAGACAGCGGCTCCGGAATCGACCGTGGTGGGGACCGTCACACTCATCTACGACCACCACGCCCACGGCATTACCGAGAAGCTCACCGAGGTGCAGCACGACCACCACGAGCTGGTGGTCTCCACCAGCCACGCGCACCTGGACCACGACTCCTGCCTCGAAGTGCTGATCGTCCACGGCAAATCGGCGCAGGTGGAGCAATTCGCCGACCTCCTGATCGGCCTGAAGGGCGTGCAGCACGGGCGGCTGGTGATGACCGTTCCGGCGCACGCGATCGAGCACCAGCACGAGAAGAAACACAAGCACAGCCACAAGCACTGATGTGCACAAAGACTGCGAACAAGGGGAGATTCATGGGAGCGAGTAGCACGATTCTCAGGAACGTACTACTCGCTCCCGCTCTGGCCGTCGCCTTCGCGGCCGCCGCCCAGACTGGCGCTTCCCGCGTCTCCGGCATTGTGCTTGATCCCGCGGGAGAGCCTGTGGCTGCAGCGCGCGTCGAGTTCGAATCCGGCTCCGGCCAGCGGCTGGCCTCGACGACCGGCACCGACGGCGGTTTTCACCTCGCGCTGCCCGCATGGGGCGCCTACACGCTGCGCGTGGAGGCCGCAGGGTTTGCCGCAGTTGCGCGCAAGCTGGATTTGAGCGCCGCGGCCCCGAACCTGACGTTGCGCCTGAAGCAGGTGGCCGGGGCTGCCGAAGAGGTGATCGTGACGGCCGACGTGAGCGAGGTTGCACTCACCTCGCCCGATCCTTCAGAAAAAGTGATGGTGCGCGAGGAGCTGCTGGACGCCAATCCGGGACGGCCGGGCGCGCCGATCTCGATTCCCGGCCTGCCCATTGAAACGGCTTCGGGCGGCATCAAGGCGCCGCAGTACTTTGTGCCCGGCGTGGCCGGCGATCACGGCGAACCCATCGCCCAGTACATCGCCGTGGGCGGCTACCTGGTTACGAACAACCTCTCCGCCAACGCGCACGGCAACGGCTACTCCGACCCGAATATCTACGTCTCCGGCGCGCTGGGTAGCGTGACGACCGACGGCGGCGCCTTCAATGTGCTCGAAGGCAACCATGCGGTGAACCTGGCGGCCACCTACGGCCTGCGTCCGCAACTTACGCCCTTCCTCACCCTCACCGGCGACTATCGCGACGCGGATTTGACGGCCGGATTTGCGCCCAAGGATCCCGCCAATAGGGAGTGGGTGGCCGTGGAAGCCAACTACGGCAACGGCCTGATGAAGCGGCTGGACCACCGCAAGCAGTTCAAGTGGAACGCGCTGCGCGTCTTCGATCCCGGCAAGCACGAGATCACGCTGTTCAGCCTCGGCTATTGGGGCAAGTCGCACGAGGGAAACCTGATTCCGATAGGATATGGCCTGCTATTGGGCGACACCATCGACCCCCGGCAGCAAGACCAGACGCACACCTCGATCATGGCAGCCGATGACCTCTGGAAGCTCAGGCCCAGCGACGAGGTTGCCTTCTCCGGATTCTTCCGCACCTACAATCTGACGCTCTATTCCAACTTCGGCGAGGGTCTGATCCGGCAGAGCGAGTTCCGCACCGTGGAGGGCGCGCAGGCGCGCGAAACGCACACATTCGCGCCGTGGCTACAGGGGATGACCGGCCTCGACTACCACCAGGACGACATTCGCCGCGACAATCTGGACCACTTCGGACCTCCCTACAACAATCCGCAGGTCTATGGTCCCTTTACCAAAGTGTTGTCCAGCAACGTCACCATCCGCGATCTGACCCCCTACGTGGCTCTGCACGGCGACCTGGGCAAACATCTGCGTTTTTACGGCGGCCTGCGGCCGGACACGATCGAGTTGAAAAATGTCGACATGATGCCGCAAATGTCCGCCTATTCGTTCGATCTATGGAGCACGTTTCTGGCTCCCAAGGCCACGCTGGCCTGGACGCCGGGAAACGGTCCGGCTCACTGGCTGCCCTCGGCCTCGTTCAGCATCGGGCAGGCCTTCTTTACCCAGGATCCGCGCATCTCCGTGGCCGGCTCAAACGGAGGCCCAACCGGAGCCGCGGCCCTGCCTTCCCCCTTCGAGCGCTCCCACTCCGAGCAACTGGTGCTCGAAAAAGAAATCTCCGCGACGGATCTGCGCGTGACGGTGGCCCGGACCACGACCACGGAAACTACGGGCAAGATCGATCCCGATAACGGTACGCCATTTGATTTGGGACCGGGCATACTGAAGTTTCTTACCGCCAGCGTGCGCCATCGGTTCAGCGGCTACGGAACTGTGCAAGCGGTCTTCTCGAAGGCCGATGCGCGGCTGTTGGGCGGCACGATTGACGGCGCCACGATCCTCCCGCAGATTACGGTGGAAGCGCCGCGCACCATCTTCGACGGCCTTGCCACGCTGGACCGGCTGCCTCTGGGCCTGCACGGACGCGGCGAGTACGAGTATGTGGGCCACAAAATACTCGACACACCCAACAGCCAGGACGGCGAAAAACAACTCGAGGCCATCCCAGTCGGTGAAACCCGGCTGGCGGTGGTGCGCTCCTTCCTGAACGGTCGGCTGGAACTGGCCGCAGACGGGATGCTGGCGCGCGGCTACACCGGCCAGACCACCGAGACCTTCGCTTCCAGTTGGGTGATGGGTCCGAACGTGATTCCGTACTGCACAGTGGGGTCGGGCCCCAGCGGCGCCAAGAATGACTTCGACTGCGGGACAAACGAGCAAAGCGTCGGCATACGCATGGTGTCGTGGGTGGGCGGGTCCATCTCCTGGCGATTCAGCCCGGAAAAGTAGCCTTTGCGCCTCAGAGCGCCACGGTTTGAGGGGAAAAAGCCACCTTAGTCCACACCCACGCCCCGGCGCTTTCCCGCCGCGCGCTCAATGAGCGCCGGCAGGGTTCCGCGCGGAAAAGCGGTGGACTGGCGCACCACCAGCCGTGTAGGAATGTGCCACTCCGTTTTCGCGGCCTTGGGGTGGTCGCGCTCGATGCCGGCGCGCAGCGCCTCGACCGCCGCCGTGGCCAGGTCTTTGCACGACATCTGCACCGTGGTGAGCGGCGGCAACATGAACTGCGCCAGGTGAATGTCGTCGAACCCCACCACCGAGATCTCCTGCGGCACATTCTGGGTTGTCCTGTAGAGCGCGTGCAGAGCGCCGATGGCGGTCATGTCGTTGGAGCATATTACGGCTGTTGGCAGCTCGGCGAGCGCGGTCAACTGCTCCATCGACGTAATGCCGCCCTCCATGGTGTGATCGCCCTCGACGATGTGTTCGGCGGGCACGATGAGCCCCAGTTCGGCCATCGACTTGAGGAAAGCGTCGCGCCGGGACACGGCCGAGCGCAGACGCAGAGGGCCGGTGATGAAAGCGATGCCGCGATGGCCAAGCGCGGCCAGATGCTGCACGGCCTGGCGAATTCCCTCGCCATAATTCACCTTGAGGACGCGGATGTTCGGCAGGTCCGGTCCGGCATCCACAAAGACCAGCGGAAACTCGCGCTCCACGAGCTTTTGCACCAGGTCCTCTTCGATGCCGAAGGTCATCACGGCGACCCCGTCCACGTTGCGCTGCAACATGCGGCGAATCAGCGACTCGGTGCGTTCCGGCGAGTAGTTGGTGGACCCGATCAGCACTTCGTAGCCCTGCGTCACGGCCAGGTTTTCAAACTCCTGCACCAACTCGGGGAAAAATGGATTGGTGATCTCGGAGACGATCAGGCCCAGCATGTGGCTGCGGCCGGAGACCAGCGCACGCGCCTGGGTATTGGGCAGGTAGCCCACCTCGTTGATCGCGCGCCAGACTCGCTCGGCCAATGCGGGGTCGACCGTGGGAATGCGGTTGACCGCGCGCGAGACGGTGGCGATGGAGACGCCGGCACGGCGGGCCACATCGCGGATGCTGACGGCTCCAGGCCGCCGGTTAGGAGGAATGTTCCTAAGGGCACTCACGGGTAAGGGTATTGTACCCTTTCCCGGTGTTTCTCCACCGTGATTATGTTGAAAATGAGAGCGCAACCGTTGTGAATACGCCATCTTGCGGTGTCTTGGCGGCCGGATGAAAGCCGAATCGCCCGCCGGGGAAGAGCGGATGTGCTGTGTCCTGGGAAGCGTTTCCCATGTATCGGCAGGCAAATGGTACGCATCCCAATCAGAAAATATTGGGGTAATCCGGTTTACGTAGCGGGAAAATTCCGAGCAACTTTCGATCAAGTGCCTGTTGTTAAGCAGGCATTCCCTCAGGGGATAAATGGATGAGTTAAAAACCCATCCCTACCAGCCCGCGGTGTTTTTTGCGGGTTTCATGTGTCGGGGTTAAAACCCCGACCTACCAGCCCGTGCGCTTCAAAACGTTGGATTGTCCAGAATCTCCTTAAGGATGAACTTGGCCGCCGGCGGCGACCTCCAGGCCATGCCGGACAAGGGCGAGGATGGAGGCCAGGCTCTCTTCGGCGCCGCGCCGGCTGCCGGGCAGGTTGACGATGAGCGTGCTTCCTTTCAGACCCGCCACTCCCCGCGAAAGCCACGCGAAGGGATTGCGCCCGGCGCCGTTGAAACGCATGGCCTCGGCCAGCCCCGGAGCTTCGCGATCGATCACCCGGCGCGTAGCTTCCGGCGTGCGGTCGCGGGGACCGAGGCCGGTGCCGCCCACGGTGAGCACCAGGGCCGCGCCCTCGCGGCTCAACTGCTCCAGCGTGGCTGCGATCGCGTTTTCGTCGTCGGCAAGCAGACCGGTGCGGATTTCCGCGTCGCTCCAGTGCTGGCGCAGCAGGGCAACCACGGCCGGGCCCGCAGTGTCGGTGAGCAGACCCTGCGAGCAACGGTCGGAGATGGTCAGAACGGCAAGAAGCATGGGTTTGATTTTAGTCGTCCACCGGCGTTGCCGACCCACGGAGGGATGAAACTGCGTCCGACGATGCCGCCGCTAACTTGCTAACTTGCTATCCCCGCTTCAGCGGGGGCTAACTCGCTGCATTTGCCCAAACACGCTGTTTCTGTTTCGGTTGTTCAACTTGCAGCACAATCGAAATCCTGTTTCTTTCTAGGGCCTACTGTGCCGGCAGGATTTTGATGGTGCGCAGCCAGGTTTCCACGCTCGCGGGCCAGGTCGTTACCGGAAGCGCGGTGCGGCGCAGGCCGTAGCCGTGGCCGCCCTGGGCGTAAATGTGCAGCTCGGCCGGAACTTTGGCGTTCTTGAGCGCAAGAAAGTAGACCACCGCATTCTCCACATGCACCGGATCGTCCTCGGCCTGGACGATGAACGTGGGCGGCGTATCGGCCGTGGGATTGATCTCCGGATTGGCCGCGAAGTTCTTGTCCTGGAGAGCCAGGTATCCGGGATAGACGATCACGGCAAAATCCGGCCGGCAACTGAGCTTGTCGGCGGCATCGATGGGATCGTAGAGACGCTGATCGTAGTGGGTGCTGAGGGCCGCGGCCAGGTGGGCTCCGGCTGAGAAGCCCAGGACACCCACGCGCCTGGGATCGATGCCCCATTCCGCTGCGTGCTCCCGCACCAGGCCCAGCGCGCGCTGAGCATCCTGCAAGGCGGCGGCCGACTTGGGATAGGGTCCGGTACCGGGCACGCGGTACTTGAGCAGCACGCAGTTGATGCCTGCCGCGTTCAGCCAGTCGCAAACCTCGGTGCCTTCCAGGTCGATGGCCAGGATGCTGTATCCGCCTCCGGGAAACACCACCACGGCAGGGCCGGTGTTCTTGCCCTTGGCCTTGTAGAGCGTCAGCGTCGGCACCGAGACGTTGCCCAGCCGGACCAGCGGCCGGCCGGCGATCAGGTTGTCCTTGGCACTGGTGGTGTCGGCCTCCACGGGCGGATTCGCCGGCGCCCCTGGCGCCACACCGGGCCACACCGGCAAGGTGAGATGGCCGGGCGCGGGCGGCCAGCCGGACGACTGGGCCGCGAGGGTCAAGGAAGATGCTGCGAAGGCGGCGAAGAGAAGAAGTGCGTTTTTGTTCATGCGAACGGTCTCCCTGAAAAAACTTCGCAGCGATGATCGCAGCCGGAGGGGCGGCGATGCAAATGAGAGCCTTGTCCTGACTCTGCTTGCAATGCTCAAATGCCGCGAACCAGGACCCATCTCGCCCTGTATTCAATTGATCAGATTCTCCGTTAGCGGAGTGAAAGACTCAGTCCGTAGACGCCATCCGGCACAGACTGAGCCTGACGAGCGCACAACGTAGAAACTCCGGGAGGGAAGCATGCTTGGAATCATCTTGATCGTGGCCTTGATCCTGGTGCTTATCGGAGCGCTCCCAACATGGCCGCACAGCAAAAACTGGGGATACTATCCGAGCGGCGGGACTGGACTTATTCTCGTGATCCTTGTTATCCTCGTCCTTCTGTGCAAGATTTGAACCGTGGATCCCGCTTCATGATCGAGAGTTGGCAACTGCGACTTGTCCGCGCGGCAGCAATCCTTCTCGTCGTGCTCATGCCGAGCGGGAACACGTTTGCCTACTCCGTTCTGACACACGAAGAAATCATTGATCTGGCATGGATCTCCGAGATTCGGCCGCTCCTGGTCCAACGCTTTCCGGGAATTACCGATGACCAGCTCAAGGAAGCGCATTCCTATGCCTATGGGGGCTCAGTCATCCAGGACCTGGGCTACTACCCGTTCGGCAGCAAGGACTTCAGCAACCTGGTGCATTACGTTCGCAGCGGGGACTTTGTCCTGGAGTTACTGGCGGAAAGCCAGAATGCCGATGAGTACGCCTTTGCGCTGGGCGCGCTTTCGCACTATGTGGCGGACATTGGCGGCCACCCGGCAGTCAACGCGGCGGTCGCGATCCGCTATCCAAAGCTGCGAGCGAAATATGGCAAGTCCGTTCGCTATGCCCAGGACAAGACGGCGCACTTGAAGACGGAGTTTGGATTCGACACCTTGCAGGTAGCGAAGAATCGTTATGCGCCGGAGCAGTACCACGATTTCATAGGATTCCAGGTCTCGGAACCGCTGCTGGAGCGGGTTTTTCCAGTTGTCTACGGGCTGGAGCTGAAGGACGTTCTGGCGCACGAGAACCTGGCGATCGGTTCCTATCGCTTCTCTATCAGCAAGCTCATTCCAGAGATGACCCAGGTGGCGCTGGAGATGCACAAGAAGGACCTGATGCGCGAGACACCGGACTTTGCGAGAAAGAAGTTCCTCTACCGGCTATCCCGCTCAGATTATGAGAGAGAGTGGGGAAAGACCTATACAAAGCCGGGCCTGGGCACGCGCATCCTGGCGACGCTGCTGCGTTTTATCCCCAAGATCGGCCCCTTCAAGGCATTGGGCTTCAATAACCCGACCCCGCAAACTGAAGATCTGTATATCAAGAGCATCGATACCACCACCGATCGTTACCGCACCCTGCTGGAAGAAGTGCGGACAGGCAAGCTGGTGCTGCCCAACTGCAATCTCGATGACGGCAACCCGACTGAGCCGGGAGAATACTCGCTCACGGATGAAACCTACGCAAGCCTTCTAGCCCAGTTGTCCTCGCATAATTTCGATCGGACATCGGCCCAGTTGCGCGATAACATTCTCCAGTTCTATGCCGACCCCTCGCTGCCCATCGAGACCCAAAAAGACCCGGCTCGCTGGCAAGCGGTTCTGACCGGTCTGAGCCAGTTGAAGTCGGTGACGCCTTCGCCGGCCCCGGTCCCATAACAGCCGGGCCCAAAGCCTGGTTCAAGGGCGGGCATTGAGCGGAATCAGCAGGGTGACGGCCTGGGGCACAATCTCGATCCTCACCGGCAGGTCGCCCAGCAGCTCTCCATCGGCCTCGGCGAAGACCCGCGGTGAAGAATCGTCGCGGGCACGGCACTCGACCGAGACGGCGTCAAGAAGTTCGATGTTCCGCTTGAAGGTCTGACGTCCAAACATCACCGCCAACAGGAAGCGGGAATACTGCAGGCGGCTGCGCGTTTTGAAGGCGACCAGGCGCAGGTCGTCCTTGTGCAGGGAGGCGCCGGGGGCCAGGTTGTGGAGAACGCCGCCGAAGTCGCGAATACGCACCGCCAGAAGCTGGGAGATCTCCTCCACACGAGGTTCGCTGCTTGCGCGTTCTACAAAGGCCGCATCAAAAAGGGGAAACGAATGCGTGGCCCAGACGCGGAAGCCCTCAACCAGGTAAAGAAGATAGCCGAACCTCCGCTTGAGGCCGGGGTCGAGCCGGGAAAGAAACAGCGCGTCGGCGCCCACGCCGGCAGCCACCGTGAAATAGCGCGATTGCGGGGCGCCCGTCGAATCCCGGTAAGAGATGTGGCCCACGGAGGTGCGTACCGGGGCAGCATGCAGCAACTGCCGGACTGCCTTCGCCGGAGATGAGCGCAGGCCCAGGTTCGCGGCCAGCGCATTGGCGGTGCCCAGCGGCACCACGCCCAGGGCCACGGTGGTGCCCACCAGGCTCTGCAAAACCTCATGAACGGTGCCGTCGCCGCCACAGGCGAGAATCGTGTCGCAGCCCCGGCGCATGGCCTCCTCGGCCAGCGCCCCGGCGCTGCCCGGCGCGTCCGTCTGCAGCGCTTCGGCTTGAACGCCCGCGGCGTGGAGAACGGCGAGCGCCTTGTCGATGGCCGTGCGGTGCCGTGCCGACTGCTGGCCGGAGGCCGGGTTGTAGATGAGCGCGACGCGACGCATCACGAGTTTCCCCTGGAGAGTCTGCGCCCGGCGCGAAAATGCAAGCGGGAGCTTTGTTCCTATCTTCGCATCTCGTTGACGGCCGGATGGCTTCAAAAGGAGTGTTCCCGCGATAAGCCCAGGATTGTTGGTCAGGGACGCCCGTTTCGGACCCCGGTAACCTCAGTGAACCATTCTGGCCTTGGGCACGCAGTGTGAGTAGAATGATCCGCGGCCAGGATCGAAAGGAATTCAGGCCGCTGCGTTCAAAATGACCAAGCCCACGCGCAATGGGCTGTACGTGTCTTCCGCCCTTCAGCCTTAGAAGCAAGAGCGCCGAGGACTATTGGACTTCGGCGCTCTTTGGGAGCCTCACCTAACCAAGCCGCGCAAGCACTTTGCGGAGCTGCAACAAGACTGACGCCAATGCGGCGAGTCCGGCGCCCCACGCCATGAACGCAAGGTTCACGACCCACAAGGGCGCTTCACCTACTCGTTTCAGCAGGAAGGGCAGAAAATTCCACGTTGTGATGTGAACGTAGTCCCATGGGTCCTCGGTCATGGCATGGTTGCTCAGGCCCCAGGCGTCCATTTTTCCGCATGCGAACGCCACGATGTTCTCAAGACGCAGGGCAACCACGAAGGTGGGGTGGCCGAGAGTTTCCATCTGGTATAACTCGAGCGATAGCCAGAAAGCGACCGATGCGGCCTGGACCACTGCACTGATAGCAAGCAGCGCGACGCCCATGGTCCAAACCAGTTTTCCCACTTCGCGGCGATGACGCAGCAGCAGCGGAAGAGCGAGCAGAGCCGCGAGTTCGGCAGTGGTGGAAACGTAGCGGTCGCCCCAGGCGGAATCGCCGCTCCACACGGTATATCTGGCGTAGAAACAGATGTACGTCAGGAGCAGCAGGGAGCAGGCGATGGCATACGCCTTGACGGCCGGGTTGAACCGTCTCCAGGCCACGGCGGCAAGCAGAATCATCAGGATCAGCAGTGGATCGAAGAGAAAGATCGACTTTTCCGCCGTGAATAGCGCCCCGATGAAGCCGATGTGGAAAGGAGTTTCAAATGGATAATTGGCAGGCCACGTTGGGTTTCGTTGCAGGGTTTCATGAGCTGTTACGCTCACGTAAGTGTTGAAGAACGACCCAAAGCGGTAGTACTGATAGAGGCGGTCGAGCAGGCCGAAGAAGAGATAGACCGGGAGGGCGGTGGCGATGTAGCGGCGGCACCGATTCCAGAGCGCCTGGCCGCGAAGCCCTTCCAACCAAAGAACGAGCAGCAGGAAAAGAGCTCCAGCCAGCAGGTCCATGCCGGTGGTGAGACGGGTAAGCAGATTCAGCCCGAAGGCGGCTGAGCCGATGAGCAGAGCGCGGCGGCTGCCGCTGCGCAACCATTCATATTGATACGAGAGCCCGGCGAGCGTGAGCAGACAGATGTAGTTGTTCTCCATCAGGTTCTGTGTGTAATGGAGATGCGTGGTCAGCAGCAGGAGAGCCAGAACGCCGGCAACGGCTTGCTTGACCCCAAAGTTCAATTGCCTGAGGAACCGGAAGCAGACCAGAGAAGTAAGCACGGCGAGGAAGATATTGGTGCTGTAGCTGACGACGATGTTGCGCACGCTGGGATCGTTGCCGTTGTAGCCGGTGAAGGCCGGCAGCCGCTCCACGAAGGTTCCAACCACATCTGCGGGCAGCATGAGCAGCGATTGGCCGACGCCATAATAGCTCTGCAACCTGCCGCCGCGGCCGTGCACGCCAAACTCGGGAAACTCCCCCGGGAACACCGGCGGTTCCGCGGTCCAGAATGCATGCGCGGATTGAAGCCGATGCTGTGTGTCGTCCGAGCCCAGTTCTCCGGATTGCACTGCGAATGCGACGAGACCCGCCGCAAGGGCCAGCAGGAAGAGCGGATTGCGGAACCATTTGCGAATTGGCGCGATCGTCATCTATATGCAAGTTTAACGAAAGCTCCCCGCGCAGCGTGGTCCCCTTGACCCAGTCTTCTCCGATCGTTGCGGTCGCGACCAGGTCCGCACCCGTTGAGGGGACGCTGGAGAAGCCTTGAGATAGGGATCGCCAGCGGCTGGCACAGCGGCTGGCTACAACTGAATCTTGACGGGCCAGGCTTTCCAGATGTCGGCGCAGTAGTCGCGGATGGAGCGGTCGGAGGAGAACTTGCCGATGCGGGCTACGTTGAGGATGGACATGCGAGTCCAGGCTTCATGGTCCTTGTAGGCCAGGCTGACGCGGTCCTGGCAGTCGATGTAGGACTGGTAATCGGCCAGCAGCATGTATTCGTCGCCGTTGAGCAGGGAACCGACCAAGGGCTCGAAGAGTGTGCGGTCGCCGTGCGAGAAGTCGCCGCTCACCAGGGCATCGAGGACTTCGCGGAGGTTGGAGTTCGACTCATAGATCGCGCGGGCGTTGTAGCCCTCGCGCTTTTGGCGCTCGACCTCCGGGGTGGTAAGTCCGAAGAGAAAGAAGTTATCCTCGCCCACCTCCTCGCGTATCTCGATGTTCGCGCCGTCGAGGGTGCCGATGGTCAGAGCCCCGTTCATGGCAAACTTCATGTTACCTGTTCCCGAAGCTTCCTTGCCGGCCAGGGATATCTGCTCGGATAAGTCGGCCGCGGGATAAACGCGCTGGCCGAGTTTGACGCTGAAATCGGGGAGAAAGACGACCTTGAGCCGGCCGCGGACCAGAGGGTCGGAGTTGATGGCTTCGCCGACGGAATGGATGAGCTTGATGATGAGCTTGGCCATGCGATAGCCGGGCGCGGCCTTGCCGCCGAAGAGGAAGGTGCGGGGCATGATTTCGGCGTCGGGGTCGCGCTGGATGCGCTTCAAGAGGGTCAGGATGTGGAGGATCTGCAGGTGCTGGCGCTTGTACTCGTGGAGGCGCTTGACGAGCACGTCGAAGATGGAATCGGGATCGGCGACGATGCCCAGGCGGTCGTGAATGTAGGCGGAGAGCTGGAGCTTGTTGTGGCGCTTGATGGCGCGCCATTCTTCGCGCAGCTCGGGGTCGTCGGCCATGGGCTCAAGGCGGCGGAGCTTGTCGAGGTCGTGGATCCAGCCGGAGCCCAGCCGCGCGGTGAGCAACTGGGCGAGATGGGGATTCGATAGAACGATCCACCGGCGCGGGGTGACGCCGTTGGTCTTGTTGGAGAATTTTTCCGGCGTAAGGGCGTAAAAATCGCTGAGCACGTTGGTCTTGAGCAGTTCCGTGTGCAGGGCGGCGACGCCGTTGATGGCATGGCTGCCGAGGGAGGCGAGATGGGCCATGCGCACGAATTTGCCGCCGTTCTCATCGATGAGCGAGAGGCGCTGCGCCCGGCCGCCGTCGTCGGGGAACTTTTGGCGCACGTCTTCAAGGTGGCGCCGGTTGATTTCTTCGACGATCTGAAGATGGCGCGGCAACAGGGAACCGAACAGCGACACCGGCCATTGCTCCAGTGCCTCGGGCAGCAGGGTGTGGTTGGTGTAGGAGAGCGCGTGCTGGGTGACGTGCCAGGCGGCCTCCCACTCCATGGAGTGCTCATCGACCAGCAGGCGCATGAGCTCGGCCACGGCGATGGCGGGGTGAGTGTCGTTCATCTGGATGGCGAAGCTGCGATGCAGCTCGGCGAAGGGGCGGTTCTCTGTAGCCTGAATGCGCAGGATGTGCTGCAGCGAGCAGGAGACGAAGAAGAACTGCTGGGCCAGGCGCAGTTGCTTGCCCTGCATCCCTTCGTCGTTGGGATAAAGGATCTTGGAGATGTTTTCAGAAGAGACCTTGTCGGCCACGGCGCCGAAGAAGTCGCCGTGGTTGAAGGTTTCAAAGTCGAAGGATTCGACGGCTTGGGCGGACCACAGGCGCATGGTGTTGGCGGTGTTGGTGCGATAGCCGAGAATGGGCGTGTCGTGGGGGATGCCGCGGATAACACGCTCGGGAATCCAGGTGACCCGGATGCGGCCCTTGCCGTCGGTGTGCGACTCGGTGCGGCCGCCCAGCTTTACGTCGAATGCATCTTCGGGACGTTCCAGGGACCACGGATTGCCCAGTCGCAGCCACTTGTCCGTGGACTCCACCTGCCATCCGTCGCGGATCTGCTGGTCGAAGATTCCATATTCGTAGCGAATGCCGTAGCCGATGGCGGGAATGTCGAGGGTGGCGAGGGAATCCATGAAGCAGGAGGCCAGGCGGCCCAGTCCGCCGTTGCCGAGGCCGGGCTCTTCTTCCTGCTCGATGAGGACGTTGAGATCGATGCCCAGCTGGCGCATGGCCTGCTCGGTTTCGTCGTAGATGCCGAGGTTGATCAGGTTGTTGGCCAGATGGGGGCCGGTGAGGAACTCGGCCGAGAGGTAACAGACGACGCGGACATCCTGGGCCCGGTAGTTCTTGACGGTGGAGATCCAGCGCTCGACGAGGCGGTCGCGGACGGTGTGGGCCAGAGCCATGTAGAGGTCGTTGACCGTGGCGCGCTCGGTGGACCGGCCCTGGACAAAGAGCAGGTTATCGAGAAACGACTGGGCGAGCGCCTCGGCGCCGAGGTCGGTTCTCTGGCCTTTTTGCGATCCAAAATGCGAGAGCTTTACGGCTGGAGTGTCGGGCATTGTCCCTCGTTCCCCGTGGAGACGGGGAGTTTCTTGTTGGATAAGATGCTCCCAAGATAAGCCCGGGTGGGCGGGCAAAAGGATGAAAAAACGGCCAAAAGCATATTACGGGCGCGTGCATTGCCCAATCCGGGCGGAGTGGGCCATTTTGGGTCAAACGGGTTGCAGGAAGCGTGGATGCGGGACGGCGGGGATTGCTCCCCAGGGCTTCAAAATGGATCCGCGTTGCCGATGAGGGATCAGCTTAAGCAAGGC
>PLGM01000271.1 GCA_003139795.1 Acidobacteriaceae bacterium
ACCGTTGGATCGATCTGGCCACCGAACTATCCAACCTCCGCCTCGCCAACAAGCGCTCCTGATCCAAACCGAGAACTTGGCACTGTCCAGTTCCTGAAACAGTGCGAACAAACTCCTAAAACAGAGCATAGGAAGTTGGCTGCGGGGGCAGATTTCCGTGAAGCAGCGCCTCGATCTCAGGCAGAACCGCAATTTCCGTTTCACCGTCGCTGGAGTTTGCGCTCTTCAACAGCGCATCATCCTCCGCCAGTTGGCTCGCGCTCAGGGGCTCTCCCCGATCGAACCGATCGAGCGCCCGCAACGCTGCGCCGGCCAATGCCGACAGACGCTTGGCATGGTCCGATACCTCTTGCAAATCCTTTGACTGCGCAAGATACGGGTCGAGAAGAGCATCATTGCGCGACCACAACTGTAGCCACGCGCGCAACGTTTGTTCCGAAGCGGCACCGTGCGTCTTCAGGTAGTCCGCGACAGCGTTGCGGAACTCGTATTTTGCGGCGGAATCGACCAGCACGACGTCGGCAACGCGATTCAGAGGCGGCGCGGCATCCCGCTCGGCGGGGGGGTTGAAGCCCTCGCCCGACAGCCGCCTGTACCCTTTGATGGGAATAAGAACATCCAGGAGGGTTTTAACCGGCTCGACCGGAAGGCTGCCCGCGAGCCTCTTGATCTGCACGTCGTAGTCGGCCAGGTTATGAACCCCCTCGCGGTCCAGCAGCGAACTTAGTTGAAAGAGCCGGCGGTACATATCGGACACATCCAGCGCGTCTGGCGTCGACCACAGCCGCTCCGCAATGGCGCCCGTGCGCGGCCAGGTTCTGGCCTCGATATTCCACCTGTCGGCTAACTCGGTCCATATGGCGGCCTCGCCTCCCAGCAGAGACTTATCCGTTCCGGCATCTGCATTTGCGGGAAGGGCGTCATTCAGGTAGTGAGCGTGCGCGGGATAGAACAAGTCAAGATAGAAGCCCCTGGACACCAGGACTTTGTTGCCGTTGTTCATCGGAGTGCGCAGCAGGTCCGTCTTGGCCATGGGGGACCAGGCCTGAAAGATGGTATCTCTGGACGTATCCGGCGCGTAGGCTTCTTCCCAGGCAACCATTTGTTTCCCATGACTGGCGACGATGGCCCGCATCCTTTCGACGAAGTAGGCCTGCAAGGCCGGCGCATCGGCGAAATGATGGGATTGCATGAAGGCGACAATGGCTGGATTGGCGAGCCAGACGGCGCCGTTGTTTTCATCCGCGCCTATGTGAAAATACGGAGCGGGAAAGAGCTGGGACATCTCCAGCACAAACTTATCTAGAAACTGATAAGTCGATTCGCGGGTTGGATCGAAGGCGGGCACCTTCGCCGTTTGCATCGCCGCGCCCATTTCCATCAAGGTCGACTTGGAAGTTATCCCTTCATAGACCAGCACGCCGGGCTTGAACGGCCCCGGCGAACTGGATAACTCGGGATATCCGGCAAACCAGCTCTTCGCATGGCTGGGCATATCGAATTCGGGAACGATCAGGATGCCGCGCAACTCCGCATAGCGAATAAGATCGCGCATCCCGGCCTGCGTGTAGTACTGGCCGTTCGAGCCTTCCGTTTGCAGCCGGGGAAACACCTTCGACTCGACGCGGAAACCTTCATTGTCCGATAAGTGGAGATGAAGCACGTTCAGCTTCACCAGTTCCATGGCATCCAGGTTTCTTTCGAGAACCTCGAGGGGAATAAAGTGCCTGGCGACATCGATCATCAGGCCGCGCCAAGGATACAGTGGGGAATCCTCGATGGTCAAGGCGGGCAGAAAGACCCGCCGCCCGTCCTTTTGAATCAATTGGCGGATGGTGGCCATTCCACGCAAGGCGCCGATGCTGCCGGCCGCCTGAAGACGCGCGCCCTCGGGAGTAATGGTGAGCGTATAAGACTCATCCGCGCCGATGCGCATGGGAGATGAGTTATGCACGACGATCGAGAGCGCCCCGGATGCGGGGGCCGATGTGGACAATCGAAACTCTACCGGAATAGAAGAGCCGGTTTCTCTCTCGAGCGACTGGAGCAATCGATCCACGGCGGAGCGAGTTATCTGGTCCGCCGGGTCGGCCTCGACCTGCAGACTGAACCCCCGATCGAGGTCAAGTTCACCCGTTCCCATGCTGAGCTGGCGCGGCAAGGGCATGAGAGAGACCGCGGGGCCGGCCTGGGAAAGCGCAAGGGCAGATGCGCCCAAAAGAGCAAGGGTCATTGCTTCGAGTATCCTCATGGTTCCATTACCTCGCCACCGCGGGCAGGCCGAGCGCGGAAGCTGGGGGCAGTGGCTTGCCGCTTCCGAAATCCCATTCTGTCTCCCGGAAGCGGTTGCCGCGCCGTTGCCACTCTTCAATCGCCAGGTCGTAGCGAACGGTGACGCTGTTCAGCCAATAGGGGCGGTTCTCGCCGAGCCAGACCTGGCTGTACTCGCCTTTCACTGCCGAGTAGGCATCGCGCAGGTCCTGGCAAAAGCCGTTGTCGCCGCCGATCTTGTCCAGGGCATTGTAGGTTTCCCCGTCGTGCTCCTTGTCGCGGGGGCGGGCGAGAGACTGGGCATAGCCGTCGGCAATCTGCTGGCTCATCTCGAACTTCATCCCGATCAGGTCGAGCCGGCGCGCGCCGAGGTCCATGGCGGTGAGGGCATCGGGTTCTTTCAGTCCAGGGTTGGCGCTCCGCGCCTCGGCTACCAGAACGATGGCCTGCTCGGCGTGGCGGCGCATCTCCGGCGCCAGCGGCAGCAGCCTGGCGGTCACGGCCTGGCCCTGCGGGCTCCACGGATCGAGCCAGAAAAGTTCGTCGCTATTGATCTCCACCTTGGCCTGAGAGAGGACCTCGAAGGCGGCCATCAGTTCCTTTTGAGAATCGTTCACCTTGCCGCTCGCGTCGCCGTGGAAGACCGGTCCAAAGGCGTCCTGGTAGGCGGCAATCGAGCTCTCGCCCGGCTGCCACGCGGCGACCGCGCCAAAGAGAACCGTGTACCAGTCCAGATTGAAGAGGCCCTCGCCGTCGTCGTTCCAGACGGTGGTCAGCGAGCCGGTGGAACCCAGCCGCTGGCCGTCGCGGACAAAGCCCTGGATGTTTCCGAAAGCTGTTTTGGCCAGCGGATAGACCTCGCCCCAGTTGGCGTCGCCGTCACCAATCCAGGTCTCGATGCCGGCCTTCGCAAAGGGCTCAATCATCTTGTCAAAGCCCTTGGTGTCACCGTAATTCCATGGAATGGCGATCATGTCCTTGGGCAGGCCTGGGACGGCCTTGGGATCGTCTCCGCCGATATCTCCCCAGAACAGCAGGCGGCGGTGGAGCGGCGCCAGTTCATCGTGAATCTGGCGGAGAAAATCCACGTACACCGGCCCATAGCCCCTGGCCTGCACCTGCTGGTGTGTGCGTCCCAGGCCCAGGTCGGCGGTCTCGTCGGCTCCGATGTGGAGGAAGGGCGACGGGAACTCTTGAGCAATCTGCGTAAACCAGTCCTTGATGAGGGGCAGCGAGCCCGGCTGGCCCGGAGCCAGCACGTTGCCGTGGGGGGTCTCGGCGACATCCTCGTACAGGTCGTATTTCAGCACATGGTGAAGATGGCCGAAGGCCTCCTGCTCGGGCACCACCGTGATGTGATATTGGCGCGCGTACTGGACCAGCTCGGCCACGTCGGCGGGGCTCATGGCGCTGCCCGGAGGCGCCGCCAAGGGCTGGTTGGGGTAGAGCAGCGTGTGCTCGAAGTAGGGCGAATAGATGTTGACCTTGTACGAGGCGAAGACGCGAATCTGGTGCTTCTGAAATTCGAGGGTGGGAAACGGACCGCGGGAGAGGTCGTCGTCGATGCCGCGATATTTCATCGCCGGCCAGTCGCGCACCGTGCCGGTGGGCAGAACGGACTTGCCGCCGGGAAGCGGGAGCAACTGCTTGAAGGTTTGAACGCCATAGAAGATGCCGGCGCTGGAGGCGGCAACTATCGAGGCCTGGCGCGGGTCGATGGCCAGCACGTAGCCCTCGTCTTCCATGGCCGCATCGAATGCGAGCCCCTGGCTGGCCAGCAGCGCCTTCGCCTGAGCCGACCCGGTGCGCAGCAAAACTACCCGGTAAGCTGTCTTCGCGTCCTTTGCCCCAGCCGGCGCCGCTTGCCTCGCTGCTTCTTCCAGATCACGGGCGGCAAACTCGTCTTCGGGGTCATGGCCAGGCACGTTGACCTCAATGGTTGCCGGCAAGGCTGTTTCTCCGGCAAAATGCGCCTCGCGGGGCGCGGGCAGCAAGCGCACCTGGGCCAGGGCCAGGGAGGGGAGTGCAACGAGAAGGCTGAGGACTGCCCCCACGACGAAGGGCGCTTTTGGGGAGTTGAGGTTCGACATTCCAACCACCTCCAGCTCAGAATATTGAGCGAGTTGTTTTGATCACGTCATTGTAGACCAGAGAGTTCCGCCCCCCTGTGTCCAAAAGCGGCATCTCCACCAGCGCGGGCCAGGGAATCACGCTCCCGGCTGCTTCTCCACTACCGCTTTGGAGAGGTTTCTGGGATGGTCCACGTCCACGCCGTGTTCGAGGGCCATGAAGTAGGCGAACAGTTGCAGGGGAACCACCTCGGGAATGGGAAGCAGGTGCTCGGGGGCCGGTTGGACGTAGACGCAATCGTTGACCAGATCCGTCACCTCCCGGTCGCCGGTGTTGGCGATGGCGATCAGCTTTGCCCCCTGGACCTTCATGTCGCGCAGCAGCTCCAGCGTTTTCTCATAGCGCAGCACAGACGCATCGAGACTGCGATCTACGGTGGCCAGCACCACCAGCGGCACGGTATCGCTGACCAGGGCATTGGGCCCGTGCTTCAACTCGCCCGCCGGGTAGCCTTCGGCGTGGATATACGAGGCTTCCTTCAGCTTCAATGCGCCCTCGCGCGCGATGGCATAGTGGATTCCCCGGCCCAGGTAAAGGAAGGTGGCGGCGAAGGAGTACTTGCTCGCCAGGGCGGCCATCCGTTCCCGCCAGGGGTCGAGTTGCGCTTCGATGCTGCCCGGCAGCGCCTCGAGGGCTTCAATGTGGGCGGCCAGGGACTGGGCATCGATGCGCCCCAGGCGCGCGCCCTCGTAGAGCGCCAGCAGATAGAGCACGGCCAACTGGCAGGTAAAGCTCTTGGTAGCCGGAATCGCCTTTTCAATTCCGGCAGCCAGGGGCATGGAAACGTCGGCCTCATGCGCCATGGTGGAGGCAATGGCGTTGGTGATGGCCAGGGTCTTTTGCCCGCGCCGGCGCGCCTCGCGCAAGGCCGCCAGCGTATCGGAGGTCTCGCCCGACTGGGAGAGCACCAGGACGCTGGGATGGCGCAGATCCGTTCCTCCGCGGCAACAGTATTCGCTGGCATACTCCACATCGACAGCCAGGCCGCACAGGTCTTCGAGCAGAATCTCCGCGGCCAGGCCGCTGTGGCGGCTGGACCCCGAGGCGGCAATCAGAATCTCGCCCTCGGGAACGGACCAGCCCGCCAGCAGGCCGGCAAGCTCAGGTTTCAGGCCCTTGCGGTCCAGGTAAAGCGCCAGGGTGCGGCGCAGCGCCTGGGGCTGTTCGTAGATTTCGCGCAACATCTCGTGTTCAAAGTTGTGCATGGTTGCGATCCTGGAATCGTGCCCTCAGGGGCAGAGATTCATTTCCCACTCGATCATACAGCTACTAATCAATCAAAACGCTGAGCATCTCAAGGATAATTTCGGCGAAATTATCAAAAAATGCGAATAGAGGTTGCAAGTCTCCATGGCAGAGAGGTTAGAATCGGTGCGGTATGTCCGACTCCATCAATCGCCGCTCGGAGCTGATCATCAAGTTTCTGCTGCGGACCGGCAGCGCAACCATTGAAGAGATCCTCGCCGTCGCGGGTTCCTCGGCGCCCAGCATCCGGCGGGACCTGGCGCGGCTGGAAAACCGGGGCCTGATCCGGCGAACACACGGCGGCGCCACGCTGGTGGAACCGCTGCTCTACGAGCCGTTCCGCTACGACAGCTCGTTTCTGGCGCGCGAGCAACGGTTTGCGGAAGAAAAGCGGCGCATCGGCCTGGCAGCCGCCGAACTCGTCCAGGCCAATGAGACGGTGGGCCTGACGGCGGGCACGACCACGACGCATATCGGCCGCAGCCTGCGCCACCGCGACAAGATTCGGGTGATCACCAACGCCATCAACATTGGCATGGAACTGTGCAACCAGCCCGGCATCCGCACCTATTTGACCGGCGGAGTGGTGCCTTGGGCGTACACGTTTTCGCTCACCGGAAACGCCGCGCTCAACTTCCTCGACGATGTTTACATGGACAAGGTGTTTCTGGCCGTGACCGGCCTGGACGTCGAGCGGGGCGCGACCACGCTCGAAACCGAAGAGGCGCTGATCTTCCGCAAGATGCTCAAGCAGTCCAAGCAGGTCATCGTCACCGCCGACTCCAGCAAACTGGGCAAAGTCAGCCCCGCGTTCATCTGCCCGGCCAATGAGATCCACATCCTGATTACCGACGCAGGCGCCACCCCCGAGGCGCTGGCCCCATTCGAGAGCCAGGGCATGCGCGTTATCCGCGCATAAATCCTTGAAGAAATTCGAATTGCGCGCATTCGGGCCATCGGCCCAGGGTTGCATCCTCGGTTGAGCGGTCTGAGGCTCCGCGCGCGGTCTGCTGCTGACGGCCCCAGAGCCTTAAGCCTGATCAAGCAGCCGGGTCGCCTTGCCTGCATCTGCCTCCAGCAGTGCCGGACCACCAAACGCACAATGCTTTCCCGGCCCGCCCGTCAATCCCGTTTCCAGCCTCCTGTCTGCGCTGGAACCGTCCCCCGCGGGGTCGTGCCCACTCCATTGGAGAATCCCCGTCAAGTCTGGAGGAATCCCGTTAAGTCCTGAAAAAACAACAAAGAAGCGCCATCGGCTGGTTGATCTTTGTCCTTATGGAGGCAATTTCTCTCAAAATATTGAGCATTTGAAGCCTTTTTTTTCATTTTCCCTCTTGCTTTCCATAGGGGAATTGGCCTATTGTTCTCTCACGAAGTTTTATGCGCCACGCCGCGAACCGAACAGGACACCAAGAATGCATTGGTTGCGGCTATCGAGAACGAAAAGGGGAGATTTGCCCGGCAAGTGCGTGCTGGAGCCAGTCAAGCCTGTTTGAACCACCTTGGGAGACTTTGATGCTGAAACACAAGGGTCCATTTTGGAGTTCCGCCGCCGGAAGACCTCCGCTCTCCGCGGGGCTAGCCGGCCCGAAATCGACTGCTTCGGCCCGCAGCTTTTCTGAAGATCTCGAACTGAACTACCTCCCGCAATTTTCCTCATCCACAGATTCAGAATTCACCCGTCGATACGCACCTGCGTATAGGCATTCACTGGTTTTCAAAGAAAGGTGCGAAGGCAATGATTGATGTGAAACCGCTTTCCGATCACTTGCGTTTATCGCGACGCGTCAACCTCTCCCCGGATGGCTCTCTGAGGAAGAGCTTCCTCAGGGGACACCCATCCCTGCTCTTGCTGGTGGCGATTCTGCTGGTGTTCTGCCCGCTGATGGCGCGTGGGCAGGAACTGGAGGGAACCTTCACCGGCACGGTCACCGACGCCACCGGGGCAGTGATTCCACATGCCACCGTGACCATCACCCTCAACGCAGAGAGCGGGGAGTCTCGCGTGGTGCAAACGGATGGGGAGGGCAATTACACCGCCGCCAACCTCCCCGCGGGCACGTATACGATCACCGTCAAGGCTGCCAACTTCGAGGCCTACAAGACTGATAACGTGGTCTTGAATGTGGCGCAGAAGCGTCCGGTGAATGCGCAACTGAAGCCCGGAGCCGAGAGCCAGACCGTGGTGGTGCAGGATAACCCGGTGGCCATCGAAACCGACAGCAGCGCCCAGGCGGGGACCATTGACGGAACGCAGATGCGCGAGCTGGAGCTGATCAATCGCAACTTTCAGACGTTGGTCACGCTGCAGCCGGGCGTTGTGAACATGCTGGGCGACGAGCCCGGCTTCGGCCTGGGCAGCGTATCCTCCATCTCGGTGAACGGCGCCCGGTCCACGGCCAACAACTGGTCGGTAGACGGCGCCGACATCAACGACAGCGGCTCGAACGCCACCCTGCTCAACATTCCCTCGGTCGATGCCATCCAGGAGTTCACGCTGGAGCGCAGTTCCTACGACGCCAGCTTCGGACGCTCCGGCGGCGGCCAGATCCTGGTCTCCACGCGCTCCGGCACCAGCGCTTTCCATGGCTCTGCCTATGAGTTTGTGCGCACGGCAAACACCAACGCAAACACCTACTTCAACAACCACTTAGACCTTCCCCGCGCACCCGATCACTACAACGACTTCGGCTTTACCGCGGGCGGGCCGATCTTCATTCCGCACGTCTACAACGCCGACAGGAAGAAGACCTTCTTTTTCTGGTCCGAAGAATGGCGCAAGATCACGGCTCCCGCTTCCAACAACGTATCGGCGGCTACGCCGGCAGAACTGGCCGGCACGTTTTACGAAAGCCCTACCCATTACGCGCAGACAGTAGCGGCTGTGGGAGCCGGTTGCCTCAGCTCCTATGACGCGAGCACGGGTGTTGCCGTGGCCAATCCCTCCTGCTACAGCGCGAATGCCAAGGTGTACCTGGCGCAGATCGTCAGCAAGTTCCCGGCCAACTACACAGCCGTCAATCCTTCCACCGGCTTTACCGACGGCGACAACATCACGTCGTACTCCACGCTGAACAACTTCCGCCAGGACCTGGTCCGCGTGGACCACTACTTCAACGACAGGCTTCACTTCTTTGCGCGCGGCATGCAGGACGACGTTCCCCAAAACGATCCTACCGGCCTGTGGGGCGGCGCCAACTATCCCGGCGTGGTGAATGTTGCCATCAATGCCCCCGGCAAGAACGTGGTGGGCAACCTGACCTGGACGATCTCTCCGAAGATGGTGAACGAAGTGGAGTTTACCTACTCGCAGGGGACCATCGCCGGCGCGCTCTCCGGCCAGGCCAACGAAGCAAGTCTGCTCTCCTCAATGACCAACAAGCTGGCCAACCCCGATCCCTACGGACGTATTCCGAGCGTGGCCATTCTGGACGGATCGGTGACTGTTGTTTCGCAGGGCAGCGCTCCGTACTTCGAGCGCAACCTGGACCGTAACATTTTTGACAACTTCTCGGTCACGTTGCGCAATCACACCCTGCGCGCCGGCATTACGGCGCAACAGATGTTGAAGACCGAGGACGCCTCCGAGGGCAATCCGGGTTTCAACTTCAACACTTGGGGAGATTTCCTGTTGGGGAATGCTTCGCAGTACTCGCAGGACAGCCGCGACATCGTTCCGGATCTGCGCTTCTGGAATACGGAAGCCTTTGTCCAGGACGACTGGAAGGTGAACCACCGGCTGAACGTCATGCTGGGCCTTCGCTGGACTCGATTCCCCTCGCCTGCCGATGCGAAGAATACGCTGAACAACTTCGATTCGTTGGTCTACAAACCAAACGAAGCTCCGGCTCTTGACAGCAACGGAAACTTCGTGGCCGGGCAGGCCTTTACGCCGTCCACCTACACCAATGGCTTGATCTTCCCGGCGGGCGCGGCCTGTACGGCGGCCCAGGCCATCTCTTCACAGATTACCTGCTCACCTTATGGAGCGACTGTAAACCCCAACCACAACTGGAGCTTCGGACCTCGCGTGGGCTTTGCCTACACCCCCTATGCGGACGGCAAGACGGTGCTGCGCGGCGGATTTGGCGTCTTCTTCGATCGCACGCTGAACGGCATATGGGAGCAGAATGCATTCGGCGATCCACCGCTGGTGCAGGTCACGACCATCGTCAACACGTCGTTTGACAATCCTCTGGGAGCCGGCGCTGCCGCGCCTCCCAACCTGGGACCTAACGGGCTGACAGCCACGGGAAACCCCGATTTCAAGGTTCCCTCCTATGCGGACTTCAACCTTTCGCTACAACAGCAAGTGGCCCCCACGACCACGTTTGAACTTGCGTATGTCGGCTCAATCTCCCGGCACATGCTGGGCGAGATGGATCTGAACATGCCCACGCTGTCCACACGGGTAGCGAATTCGGACTCTCCGCTCAACAATATCCGTAACTACCTGGGCTATTCCGACTTCCATACCCGGCTGCCCGTCTTCACCGCCAACTACAATTCGCTGCAGGCTATGCTGAATCACCGCACGCGCGACCTGACTGTGGGCCTGGCGTATACCTGGTCAAAGAACCTCACAGACCAGTCCAACGATCGTGGAACTGCCAACACCTATACCTGGGATCCGAAGCTGGACTACGGCGCATCGTCACTGAATGAGCCGCAGATCTTTGTCGGCAACTTTGTTTACAAGGAGCCCTTCCTCCGCGAGCAGCATGGCCTGACCGGGCACGCGCTGGGCGGCTGGGAGATCTCGGGCATCGCCACCTTCGAATCCGGAGGGTCCTTCAACGTCTTTCAGTATCCCGATCCATACGGTTGTGTCGCGGATGCTTCTACCGCGAACGGATGCGCAGCGGGAACCTATCCCGGCGGATTGGGCATCTACGGTCCGGACTACGACATTCTGGCTCGGCCCGACAAGGTGGCTCCAATCAAGATGACCAAGACGCAGACCCAATGGTTCACCACCAGCTCCTTCGCTACGGCTCAGGGCCATTTCGGCAACGGCGGCGTAGGGAACATCCTGGGTCCCGGGTTCGAAAAAATTGACCTGGGCCTGATGAAGAACTTCAGGTTCAGCGAGAGCATCAATCTTCAGATGCGTGCCGAGGCCTTCAACGTCTTCAACCACACCAACTTCACGGGCATAGACAACGGACTTGGGGACGGGAACTTTGGGCAGGCCACGGGCACCCACGAGCCGCGCATCATGCAATTCAGCGGGAAATTCTACTTCTAACTCCTCCGGTGTTTGGGAGGATGAGGCCGGGGCGCAAGCTCCGGCCTCTTTATTTTCACTTGACGGGTGGCTCCGCCGGTGTGGTTTTGTTTTTCTGCGGGCCGCTCGATATCACGTTGAGGACGGAATCGTCGGCGGCCTTGTTCAGGCTGCGGGCTTTGTCGAATTCGGCCTTCGCTTCAGCGGCCTTGCCCATCGCGCGGTAGAGGCGCCCCAACCTCCAATGGACATTCACATCGCCGGGTTTGAGCGCGGCGGCGGCCTTCAACTCGCGCATTGCATCCTCGCGCCGTCCGGTCTCGGCGTAGACAATGCCCAGGTCGAGCCGCCCCATGGAGATTTGCGGGTTGCTCTTCACCAGCTTTTCCAGCAAAGGCCTGGCGCCTTCCATGCGGTTCATCTGAATATCCGCATCGGCCAGGTAGAGCATGGCCTGGGTGTAGTCCGGGGTGTTATCGAGCTCGGCCTGAAACTCCTGCGCGGCCTCTTGATACTGCTTCTGCGTCCATAGCAGGTAACCCAGGCCGAAGTGCGAATTCGGCTCTTTGGGATTGGCCTGAACGGCGGCGCGAAACTCCCGCGTGGCGCCGATGGGGTCCTTCATCTCGTCCAGCGCTTCGCCCACCAGCATGTCGGCCTCGGCAGACTCGGCGTTCAGCGCCACCATGCGGTGAAAGGCATCCAGCACGCATGGATACTGTTTCGACAACAGGCAACTGTGCGCCAAAGTCAAAAGCAGCGGAAGATTCTGCGCGTCGATGCTCGAAGCTTTCTTCAGAAAGGGAACCGCTGCCGCGTATTCGCCCAGGCCGTAGTGCGCCATCCCGAGCAGTACAGTCAGGCGCTCGATCTCGGGCGAGGACGGGGACTGTTGCTTGAGCAGCGGCGTGAAGGTTTGAATGGCTTGTTTGTACTGGCCATCCTTGAAGTACGCCAGGCCCAGATCCAAGCGCAGGCCGGGAATCGCGGGCTTCAGCGTCATGGCTTTGCGATATAAAGCAATGGCCTGTGTGTAATGCTCCTGGCGCGCTTCAAGCAGGCCGAGGTGGGCAAAGGGCTCGGAGTTGGTCGGGTGTGCCTTGGACAATGCGCTCCAGGCAGCTTCGGCCTCAGCCGTCTTTCCCTCGTGCTCCAGTTCCACAGCCGCCTGGCCCGGATCGTTCTGCGGCCGTGCCGGCAAGCCCCAGCAGGCCATCGCCAGCAGCAGCCAGATAGCCAACCGGCGCCTCAGAATGTGTCTCACATCGATCTCCAAGGGGATTTTCTCTTGCCGATGCCAGGACGCGCAACCGCCATCTTACCGGCGCCGTAAAGAATGCAGCGCTTGGGGGACGGGCTGCTGCCCCAGCGTTCAACAACGGAGTGACCCCGGCGATGCCAGCGAGGCGCTTGCTCCCTTCGGGCGCCAGGACATTCGCATCATCCGCGCACACCCCGCGGCTGCTTGAGGGCTTGAACACCCTCGCGATCGGTCCTGACACTCACCGGAAACTTTCTTGCCGTTAACACCTGTTTGGGCAAGAAAGCCATCAACAGGGGGACACTTGCTTCGAACTCCGCGCAGTTTTCATATAGTTGATCGTTTTACCCTATTTTTTCCATTTTTTGTCTGAAAACAAGCAGTGCACTGGTCCTATTTTTCGTAGTTCGGCGTACTCCCCGTTGCGTGGTGAACGATCCGCGCATCTAAGGTGCCAAGGTGCGGCGATCAAGTTGTTGCAGCGCCGCATTTGCCACTTGCATCCGGTTTTTCCGCGGATGGCACGGTGCGTTTTCGGACCTCCAGCTAGCCGGTATCTACAGATCGGTGCAAACTAACTACCGGAAAAGGGGAGCAAGTGCCATGTGCTCCCGGAAGGCAATGATGAATCCACGGGAAGAGGCACGGCTGAAGGGACCTCGCCGTGGTTCTATCCCCGGCGGTCTGCCGAATGCCCGTGCTGCTCCTGCCGAGAGGCCAACGAAAGCCCCAGGTAACCATGATTTCACGATCGGCAAATTCTTTGAGGAGGACACAATGTTGACCACAAGCAGATATATGGGAAGCGGGTGTCTGCGCGAACTTTGCGCAGGGCATGCGCGGATGCTGGGAATGTTGCTGGCGTTCGCTATGCTGCTGGGTCTGTCGCCAGCCGTTGCGCAGACCATTACAGGCACCGTGCGCGGCACAATCACCGACCCAAGCGGAGCTGTCATCGCGGGAATCAACGTCACCGCCGCGAACGTAGCGACAAACGTGAAGACCGGCACCGTCACCAATCAGGAGGGCATCTACAATATTCAGTTCCTGCCCATCGGGTCGTACACCGTCACCGTAACAGGCTCCGGCTTCGAAACTGCGTCGATCGGTCCATTCGCCCTGGAGATTGACCAGATCGCCAAAATCGACGCGAAACTGCAAGTCGGAAACGCCTCCACCACGGTCAACGTTTCCTCGGACGTCTCGCCTATCCTGCAAACCCAGGATGCCACGCTGGAATCGACCATCTCCGGAAATACGCTTGCAACCCTGCCGCTGAATGGGCTGAACTTCCAGTTTGCGACGTTGTTTGTGCCCGGCGCGGTCAACCCGAGCCTTGCGAACATGGCCGCCGGAGACGGCAACGAACGCGACATAGATGCGTCCGGATCGCCATCCTTCAACGGGGCCAGGGCGCAAACCAACAACTACGTTCTGGATGGCGTCGAGATGAACGAAACGATGAACAACCTGTCGGCATACAATCCCGCTCCCGACGCCATCCAGGAGATGCGGGTGATCACGGGCAACGCGAACGCCGAGTATGGAAACGTGAACGGCGGCGAAGTGCTTGTAGTCACCAGGGGCGGAACGAATAATTATCACGGCAGCGCTTACGAGCTTTTTCAAAACAGTTCCATGGCCGCCAATTCATGGGCCAATAACTTTGCCGGCGTTCCGGCCACTCCCTTTACGCAAGATCAGTTTGGCGCGACCATAGGCGGCCCGATCAAGAGGAACAAGCTCTTCCTCTTCGGCGACTATTTGGGCTACCGTTATCATTCCGGGGGCGAGGGGAAAGCCACGGTGCCAACCGCAAATATGCGCAACTGCCCGGTCACAAATGGAGTAGCTACCTGCGACTTCTCAGAGTTATTGACTCCTCAATTCGGAAGCGTCCAGCTTTACAATAACCAGAATGGGCAGGGGTTTGCGAACGCCACTCCATATCCCAACAATCAGATCCCGCTCGTCAACCCCGTGGCCAAATTCCTGTTTGCCAATCCAAATGCCCTTCCGGCGCCCAACGCGACGCCTCTACCCGGCCTTGGAGATACGGACAATTACGAAGGATTCTTCAAGGGCCAGACGCAGAACAATCAGGGCGATGTCCGGGTCGATTACAAGGCCAGCGAGCGGGACGCGGTGATGGGCCGCTATACGATTGGCGATGCGTTCGATTTCACCCCTCACGCCCTTGCGCCGGTATTCTTCCCGAGTACCAATGACTATCCTTTCCAAAGCTTTGTAGCCAACTGGGTCCACACCTTTTCAGCTTCGATAGTGAATGAATTCCGTCCGGGAGTAACTCGCGCGACGTGGAATCAGGGCGTGCCAGGGGATCCCTCCGGCATATTTGGAACGGACGGCGACAGCAAGGTCGGAATCAAGTATCCCAACCAGCCATTCCCCGGATTCAGTGCAATAGGTATCGGGAGCTACGAATCCGGCATGGGGAACTCGGCGATCGTCACCCAGTTCCACGAGAACAACTTTTACTATGGCGACAACCTGACCTGGCAGCGTGGCGCACACACCCTCAAGTTCGGCGCCCAGATCCTGCGCTATCAGCAGAACATCTACTACTCCGGCAATGCCGGCGCCATGGGATCGTTCGGTTATTCGGGGCAGTACACGCAAGATCCCGATGTCGGCGCGCCCGGTTACGGTTATGCCGACTTTGTCATGGACCAAGCCGGCAGCGCCCAGGTCGGCGGCGTCTCCGGGGCGAACGGACAGCGCCAGTATCGCAATGGTTACTACGCTCAGGACGACTGGAGAATCCGGTCCAACCTGACCGTGAATCTGGGTCTGCGGTATGCCCACGACCAGCCCATCTACGAGGTGAACAACAAGGAGGCCAGCGTCAATCTGTCGAATCTGTCGGATATTTCTGCGTCGGGCATAGAATTTGCCGGACAGAATGGCAACAGCCGCGCCCTGTATAACCCGACTTATCTGGGGTTTATGCCGCGCATTGGGTTCGCCCTGCAGGTCAGTCCCCGTTTCGTGCTTCGTGGAGGCTACGGGATGACCGATGACCTCGAAGGCACGGGCGAAAACTGGAGGATGGTGCAGAACCCGCCGTACCAGAGCAGTTTTGTGTCCGCTCCAACGCCCCCCAACCCAACCAGCAGTGGGCTAACCCCCTTGCTGGTGGAAAATGGGTTTAACCTGTCTCCCGGGGCTATTTCAGTAAGCTACTTCAATTACAACGCCTGGGAACCGAATCTGAAGCCGGCTATGATTCAGCAGTTCAATCTGGCATGGGAATACCTGATCGACAGTAAGACCTCCGCCAAGGTCGGGTATGTGGGAGAGCTTGGCCAGCACTTGGTTACGCCGACGGAGGCCGACCAGTTCACGACGTCTGCCTCGGGACTTTTGGCCGATGGCGATTGCAGCGGCGCCATAGCGCCGCCGGCGCCTGCCTGCAATCTGGTCGGCAATGAGGGCAATATGCAGGTCACCGAGTCCGAGGGTTACTCAAACTACAACGCCATGCAGGCCACAATTCGCCGTCAGAATTCCAACGGCTTGGAATACACCTTCAACTACACCTGGTCAAGGGCTATGACGAACAATGCCGGATTCTACGGCGTAGCCGGTGTTGAAGAAGCCTCATCGTTTTTTCAGGACTTCCGCAATCCCCATGGGGATTACGGGCCGGCCGGCCAGGACACCCGCAACGCTTTCAATGGCTATTGGGCTTATCAACTGCCATTTGGCCGGGGAGAGAAGTTCGGCGGCAACTGGAACCGGCTGACGGATAATGCGATTGGCGGCTGGAAGCTTTCCGGGAGCGTCATCATGTATTCCGGTTTCCCCATGACCATGGGCTCGTATGAGAACTACTACGTAAACAGTTGGGCCGCACATGCCAACAAATACAGGCCGCTGATAATCAAGCACCGGACGGTACAGAATTGGTTCGGCACCGATCCATCCGCAATACCGTGCCTGGGTCTTAACGCCGATTACAGCACGCACGACAACGGCATCTGCGCATACGGCGGCGAATCGTATACCGGGTTTGGAAACGCGCCGAACGGTTCTGAGCGCGCCCCAGGTTTCCGTCAGGTTGACCTGTCCGCGTTCAAAACATTCAAGATCACAGAATCGCAGTCCCTGCAGTTGCGCGGAGAAGCCTTCAATGCCCTGAACCTGGCCAGTTACGCGCCGCCGAACGCCTTCCTGTACTCCTACCCTTACAACACTTTGGGCCTGATCACCGGCACGAGTTCCTCGCAACGGATCATGCAGGTATCGATGCACTATAGGTTCTGATGATGAGCCGGATCGTGCCTTTTAAACAGGGGGATTGTTCTCGAGAACAATCCCCCTGAAGTTTTTCCCGATTGCCTTGAACGACCGTCATGCGCCAGTCTCCGGGCTGGGTCTTGAGCAGCGAGTCGAAGGGTGGTGTGGCTTGATCGTATTCGCCGGCCAGGAGAGCGACCTTTCATGGGTTTGAACACGCTGGACCTCGTGGTGGTCGTCGCGTATCTCGTGGGGGTAACACTGTTCGGCCTGCGCTTTCGCGGCAAGCAGCGAACCCTGAAGGATTATTTCCTGGCGGACAATACGATTCCATGGTGGGCTATCTCGTTGTCCATCGTAGCGGCTGAAACCAGCACCCTTACCATCATCAGCGTTCCCGGGCTTGCCTATGAAAAGGACTTCCGCTTTCTGCAGTTGGTCATTGGCTATATAGTCGGACGGATCATTGTAAGTTTTGTTTTTATTCCCCAGTATTTCCGCGGCGAGCTGGTCACAGCATACCAACTGATTCAGCGCCGTTTCGGAGAGAGGCTGCGATCTCTGACCGCCGGGCTTTTTCTTGTGACGCGCGCGGCGGCCGAAGGAGTGCGCGTCTTCGCGGTGGCCATTGTGGTCCGGGTCGCCCTGGCTGGCGTTTTCGCCGGACTCAGCGACTACTCGCGCGACGTCGCCGCCATCGCCATCGTCACCGTGTTGACGCTCGTGTACACCTTCGAAGGAGGCATGGCAGCGGTGATCTGGACCGATGTCATCCAGTTGGCGATCTATCTGGCTGGCACGCTGGTGGCCGTCTTTGCCATTTCGCATCTGGTGCCGGGAGGATGGGGGACGATTCGCACCTTTGCCGGTGACGCAGGCAAATTCAGAATGTTTGATACGTCGTGGGATCTCTCCAGCACTTACACCTTGTGGTCGGGTGTTATCGGCGGCGCTTTCCTCACCACCGCCAGCCACGGCACCGATCAACTGATCGTGCAGCGGTTGCTCTCAGCGCGCAGCGAGCGACAGGCCAAGATGGCGCTGCTCTCCAGCGGCGTCGCGGTCTTCTTTCAATTTTCGTTATTTCTGCTCATCGGCGCCATGCTGTTTGTGTTTTACAAGTTATTCCCGCCTTTAGTGGTCTTTACCCGCACGGACACAATTTTCCCCACCTTCGTTGTCTCACGGTTGCCGCATGGCATCAGCGGCCTGCTCATCTCCGCGATCCTCGCGGCGGCCATGTCGAACCTGAGCGCCGCGCTGAATTCGCTTTCCTCGACGACCATTGTCGATTTCTACTCGCGGATCGCACCGCAGTCGACAGAGGAGCGCCGGGTTCGGCTCTCACGCGTGGCGACGATCGGCTGGGGAGTGCTTCTATTCGGATTGGCCTTGCTGGCCCGGCATGGGGGCAAGGTACTGGAGATGGGCCTGTCGATCGCATCGGTGGCGTACGGATCGCTGCTCGGGGTGTTCCTTCTGGGCGTGCTCACCAGGAGCGCGTCGGAGCGCGGCGCAATGATCGGCATGTCAGTTGGATTCGTCTTCAATTTGTATTTGTGGTTCTTTACCGGCGTGCCGTTCACTTGGTACGTTGTTTTCGGAAGCATTGCAACCTTTCTCGTGGGATATAGCGCCAGTTGGCTGATCTCCCGGACGAGTCCTCCACAACAGTTAGTTCAACCTGGCCAAGGCAGGTGAAGGCATGTCGGATAAGCGGGATTTACTCAGGCGGATAACAATGACAGGAGCCAGAATAAGCTGGCAATGTTTGCTCTGCCTGGCGGTTCTTGTTCAGTGCCTCGCCACTGCGCCTGCATCCGCCCAGGGTTCGCGGCCGAGCCAGGATCGCCAGGCCGGAATCAAAGCAATGGATGCAATTCTCGACCCGATCATGGAGAAGGCGGTCGCGGACGCGAACATCCCCGGCGGTGTCCTTCTTATCGGGCACAATGGAAAGGTTTTTTACCGCAAGGCATTCGGATCGCGCTCGCTTGAACCGGTGCGTGAGCCGATGACGATTGACACTATCTTCGACCTCGCCTCGCTCACCAAGTGCATCGCAACCGCTACCTCGGTGATGAAACTGGTCGAGCAAGGCCGCATCCGGCTGAACGATCCCGTGGCCGCTTATCTGCCCGAGTTTGCGCAGAACGGCAAGAAGGACATCACGGTCCGCGACCTGCTTACCCATTACTCCGGCCTGCGCGAAGATCTGGACTTGAAAACCCCATGGACGGGCCGCGACACAGCGTTCGAAATGGCCATGCTCGAAAAGCCGATCTATCCGCCCGGCTCGCGGTTCCTTTACAGCGACATCAACTTCGAGACTCTCGGCTTCCTGGTGGAGAAGGTCACCGGCGTCTCGCTGGCCGACTACGCCAGCCAGAACATCTACGCACCGCTGGGCATGAAGGACACCCGGTTTCTGCCGCCCATGGAGTGGGTTTCGCGCATCGCACCCACGCAATACGATGAACAAGGGCAGATGCTGCGCGGCGTTGTGCACGATCCCACGGCGCGCCGGATGGGTGGCATTGCCGGCCACGCCGGGCTGTTCTCCACAGCCGACGATCTGGCCCTATTCGCTGAAGACTTCCTAAGTGGCTTCACGATTTTAAGCCGGCCCGCGGTGGAGAAGATGTCTACGCCGCAGACGCCGCCAAACGCGGCCAGCTTGCGCGGTTTGGGTTGGGACATCGATTCCCCCTACTCCACCAACCGCGGCGAATTGCTTCCCGTGGGCTCCTTTGGCCACACCGGCTTCACCGGCACATCCTTGTGGATCGATCCAGTTACCGACACTTACATCATTCTTCTCACCAACGCCGTGCATCCTCGCGGCGGTAAATCGATGGTTTCTCTGCGCTCAAGGATCGCTACCGCCGTTGTCCAGTCGCTCGCACTTTCCGCCACGGAGGAAGACAAGCTGCGCCTTGCCCGCATCACCGGGTATAACGAATCGCTGCTGGCAGCCCGCCGCATCAGTTACCGCAACGGCGAAGTGAAGGCGGGGATCGATGTGCTGGAGGCTCATGCCTTCCGCGAACTCCACGCGGATGCGAGTCATCCCGTCAGGGTAGGATTGGTGACTAACCAGACCGGGATCGATTCGCGCGGCCAACGGACGGCCGACGTGCTGGCTCACGCGCCAGGCGTTCGACTCGTTGCTATCTTCAGCCTCGAACACGGCATTGCAGGCAAACTGGACACAACCGCGATCGATAACTCCCAGGACGCCGCCACTGGAGTCCCCATCTATAGCGTGTATGGCGACAGCGACTCCAAACGCCGTCCTTCCAGCGCGGCTTTGTCCGGCCTGGACCTGATTGTCTATGACATTCAGGACATTGGCGTCCGCTTTTACACCTACGAAAGCACCATGGGATACTTTCTTGAGGCCGCGGCCAAGGCCGGCAAGGAGATGGTCGTGCTCGACCGCCCCAATCCGATTGGCGGCGCCTTCGTCGAAGGCCCCGTCGCCGATCCTGGCCGGGAATCGTTTGTCAGTTATGGGCAAACTCCGGTGCGGCATGGCATGACCATGGGAGAGCTGGCAAGGATGTTCAACGCGGAGCGCTCGATTGGCGCGAATCTGGCCATCGTTCCCATGGAAGGCTGGATGCGCGGAGATTGGTTCGACTCCACGGGCGAGTTATGGGTGAACCCATCGCCTAACATGCGCAACCTTACCGCGGCTGTTCTCTATCCCGGCATCGGCATGATCGAAGCCACCAATATCTCGGTAGGCCGTGGAACGGACACTCCCTTCGAATTTGTTGGCGCGCCGTGGGTAACTCCGGTTGATCTGGCCGGGTATCTCAATGCCCGGGAAATCAGCGGGGTGCGGTTCATCCCGGTGAATTTCACTCCCGACAGCGCAGTCTACGCGCACCAGCAGTGCGGCGGCGTGCAAATCGTAGTGACCGACCGGAATGCGCTCGACGCGCCGGAGCTGGGAATCGAAATTGCGGCGGCCTTCGAATCACTCTATCCCGGCCAATACAAGATTGCGGGGCTGGACGTGCTGATGGTGAGCAAAGCGAGCCTCGATGCGATTGCCGCCGGCCAGGACCCTCGCCGAGTTGCCGAGCAATGGCGCGACGGCATCGAACAGTTCCAGGCGTTACGGGCAAAGTATCTTCTCTACTGAGTTGCGCGGTGCGCCGGGCCAGCCAGGGCGGGGCTGAGCGCCTCAGAAGAATGTTTGAACGATATCGATGACCTGATAGTCAGCATTCAATACGGGCAAAGTGCGCCACTTATCGAAGGTCAGGCAAGGATGGCAGATATCGAAACCGATCATATCGCCGACGCGAATATCGTCTTCAGAGTCAATTCGCAAGTAAGCGTGCTGGTCCATCAATTTTGTAACTTTCCAGTGCGCGGGAGCGGCTTTCGGAGCCGCATCCCCCGGCCTGAAATGCTGCGCGGGGACGGGCAGCCCGGAGTCAAAGGCGGCGTCGCGTCTGCCCAACCCGACAATCGCCTTCTCCGCTTCCGGCGCCGATTGCACATACGCCCATACCTGCAGCGCGGGCAAGAGCCCGGAACTCATTTGCCGCGCGATAGGATTGTGCTCGAGAATCCTGGCCTGCGCCTCGCGATAGGCGCCAACGTCGTGCGTGAGATAGCAGCCTGGGCGCAGGACGATCTCCACGGCGTCGCCGAACCCGGCGGCGCAAAAGACCTCGGCTACGACGTCGTACCATGCGGAGCCCGCGCCAGAAAGGAGGATGGGCGCGCGCTGGAAACGATTCTCCGCGGCGAGCTTGCGCGTGACGGCAACCGCATGTTGCAGGAAAGCGCGAATGGAGGATTCGTCATCGAGAACGCCTTCATACATCTCGACACCGCTCAGGGCGATGGACTCGCTCCAGCGGGACAACGAGGCCAGCACGGACTGTAACTGCAGCTCGTCGCGTACGCCCGCGCGGCCGCCGGCAACGCCAAGCTCGATCAGCACGCGCAGACGCTGGTCGAGCTTCGAGTAATACCTGCCTAACTGCTCGATTTGCGCCGCCGAATCGACCAGGCAGTAGAACTCGAAATCCGGGTCCCGCAGCAGCCGCGCCACGATGGCCATGTTTTCCTTGCCGATCAGCTGGTTTGCCATCAGGACGCGGCGTACTCCGTGCGCGTAGGCGACCTGTGTCTGATGCGCGGTAGCAAGCGTGATTCCCCATGCGCCCGCCTGCAATTGCAGCTCAAACAACCGGGGAGCCATGGTGGTTTTGCCGTGGGGCGCCAGCCTGACTCCATAGGCGGAGATGAATTGCCGCATCCAATTGAGGTTGTGCAGCAGCCGGTCTTCATAGAGGACGGCCGTCGGCAGGCTGAGATCTTCGCGCAGAAGGTTCCAGTCGAGTTGAGCGATGCCGTTGGGTTCGAGCGCGCGATCGAGAAAGCCCAGGCCCTTGTTTAGCGGGGCAATCGCGCCTCGAGCGCCGGTCTGGGTGGAATCTTTATCGTTCATCCAATGAATCTCCGGCAAGTTCCGGGATAAAGATGGAATAGCTCTGGAACATGCAATGGTTATAGTCTATATTCTGAACCAGCGCCATGCTGAGTTCTGACACCCTCATACGAAATGCCAGCGTCCTGGACGGCAGCGGAACCGCCCCGGAACTTCTGGATGTTGCGCTGTGTGACGGCCGCATTTACGAGATCGGCTCATCCCTCGCATGCAGCGCAGCGACAATCGTGGATGCGGAAGGCATGGCGCTTGCGCCCGGCTTTATCGATGTTCACACCCACGACGACATCAGCGTCGTCCGCGCTCCGGCGATGCCGGCGAAGCTTTCGCAGGGCGTGACGACAGTCATTGTGGGCAATTGCGGCATAAGCGCGGCGCCGGTCAAGTTGCGCGGCGAGCCACCGGATCCGATGAGCCTGCTCGGCGCCAGGGACGATTTTTGCTACCCAACCTTCGCTTCGTATGTCGCGGCCATCCGCGCTGCGCGGCCGGCCGTGAACGTAGGCGCGCTGGTGGGCCATACGGCCCTGCGCAACAATCACATGGACCGCCTCGACCGGACGGCAACCGAAGCTGAGATCGAACGGATGCGCGCGCAGTTGGGTGAGGCTCTCGACGGTGGAGCGCTGGGGCTTAGCTCCGGCCTTGCGTATCTTTCGGCCAATGCAGCCACCACGGAAGAGGTGCTGGCGCTGGCCCGGCCGCTGGCCTCGGCAGGCGCGGTATACGCCACGCACATGCGCAGTGAAACGGAAGCGATCCTCGACGCTATGAGCGAGGCCTTTGAAATAGGCCGCTTGAGTCATGTGCCGGTTATCGTTTCTCACCTGAAGTGTGCCGGCATCGATAACTGGGGACGGAGCGGCGAAGTGTTGCAGGCTCTGGAGACGGCGCAGTCCACGCAGCAAATCGGCTGCGATTGCTATCCCTACGCGGCTGGATCGAGCACGCTTGACTTACGGCAGGTGGACGAGCGCGTCAGGATTACGATTACATGGAGCACGCCGCACCAGGAGATTGCGGGGCAGTCTCTGGCGCAAATCGCCGCGGAATGGAATGTAACTCAGCTTGAAGCGGCGCGGCGATTGCAGCCGGCTGGAGCTATCTACCACAGTATCTCCGAGGACGATATGCGCCGGATTCTCGCGCATCCCGCGACCATGATCGGCTCCGATGGCTTGCCAAACGATCCACGCCCTCATCCTCGTTTGTGGGGAACGTTCCCCCGCGTGCTGGGGCGTTATAGCCGCGAAGAACGGCTGTTTTCGCTTCCTGAAGCGGTTCATAAGATGACCGCCATGCCTGCACAGAGGTTTGGGCTCGCGGACCGCGGGCTGATACGCAAGGGCTATTGCGCCGACCTGGTGCTCTTCGATCCTGAAAAGATCATCGACACGGCGACATTCACTCATCCCATAAGTCCGGCGGAAGGAATCGCGGGCGTTTGGGTGAACGGCGTTCTCTCCTACACCGCTCAAGGAGCTACCGGGAATCGTGCGGGCCGCTTTCTCGCGCGCGGCAAGACAACCTGGGTCCAATGATTCAAGCTTCTAGAATTCGCTGC
Source organism: Acidobacteriaceae bacterium (assembly GCA_003139795.1). Classification (GTDB taxonomy): domain Bacteria; phylum Acidobacteriota; class Terriglobia; order Terriglobales; family Acidobacteriaceae; genus Telmatobacter. Next base: position 23,435 of record PLGM01000271.1, read on the forward strand.
TTCAGCCGCCTGAGGGGAGCGGCGCCGATTGCATGACTATGATCGATCCTCACAGTATCTTTCTGCTTGTCTCGGCGTTCCTCGCAGTCGTGGGCCTGATCCTATTGATTGCCGTCTTCAAGCTGAATCCCTTCATCACGCTCCTTCTTACTTCGCTGGCCCTGGCCGTGGTCACGGGCATGCCGCTTTCAACGGTGGTTCATTCCTTTGAGGCGGGAGTCGGCGCAACGCTGGGACACATCGCGATCGTTGTGGCGCTGGGCACCATGCTCGGCAAAATGATGGCGGAGTCCGGCGGCGCCGGCCGCATCGCGAATACCCTGATCCAATTCTTTGGCGAGAAGAACATTCATTGGGCCATGATGGTGATCGGGCTGGTGATCGGCCTGCCGGCATTCTTTGAAGTTGGTTTTGTGCTGCTGATTCCGATTGCGTTTACGGTGGCGCGGCGCACGCGGACTTCGCTGATTCTGGTGGGTCTGCCCATGGTGGCCGGACTTTCAGTGGTGCATGGATTGGTGCCTCCACATCCCGCGGCTCTGCTGGCGGTCACGATCTACAAGGCGGATGTGGGCCGCACCATCCTTTATGCACTGCTCATCGGTGTTCCCACGGCAGTTATCGCCGGACCGCTCTACGCGAAGCTGATTGCGCCGCATATCGAGCTACCCGCAAAGAATCCCATGGCAGCACAGTTTGTCGATCACGATGCGGAGCGCAGCCTGCCCGGCTTCTGGCTTACCTTGTTCACCATTCTATTTCCGGTCCTTCTGATGATGACTGGGAGTTGGGCAGACGCCGTGTCTGCGCCCAAAAGCGCCGTGAACCAAGGATTGCACCTGATCGGCAACGACGATATAGCTCTGCTGATCGGCGTGCTGCTCAGCTTTTTCACTCTCGGCCGCATGAGAGGCTTTACGCGCGCGACCATCCTGCGCTTCAGCAACGAGTGCCTTGCGCCCACGGCGACCATCACACTGCTGGTGGGCGCGGGCGGAGGCTTTGGAAGAATTCTGCAGGATAGCGGCGTCTCCGAGGCGGTCATCGGCGTTGCGCTGCACAGCCATGTGCCACTGCTGCTGCTGGCGTGGCTGCTGGCCGCGTTGATGCGCCTCGCCACGGGTTCGGCGACTGTGGCGATGACGACAGCAGCCGGCATCGTGGCTCCGATTGCATTGCATGCTCCAGGCGTTCACCCAGAGCTGTTGGCCATCGCCACCGGCGCGGGTTCGCTGATCTTTTCGCACGTCAACGACGGCGGGTTCTGGCTGGTCAAGGAGTACTTCAACATGAGCGTTACGCAGACCATCAAGACGTGGTCGGTGTGCGAGACGATCATCTCAGTTACCGCGCTCGTTTTCACCGCGGCCTTGTCGTGTGTAGTCTGATGGATGAACCGTTGCGTGCCGCGGCCTCTCGAGTTCGCGGCTGGTCCAACTCAATAAGGATGGATTGAATGACAGAAACAATTTTGCCCCAGGCAGTTACCCGCCGGCACTTTCTCCAAGGTGCGGCAGCTGTGGCTATCGCGCATTCCGCGCTGGGAGCGGCCCAGGCGCCCGTCCGGCGCTCAAAGATGAACAAGACCCTGGCCTATGTAGGAACCTATACAGGCGCGGTTGGCAGCGGCAGGAATGGAGAGGGAATCTATCGATTCGAAGTGAATCCGGCTACCGGCGAGTTATCGCGCCGCGTGCTGGCCGCAAAGACTCCCAATCCTTCGTGGATTGCGATTCATCCTTCCAGAAAACACCTCTACGCAGTAAATGAAGTCAGCGACTTTCAAGGCGGCAGCGGCTCGGTAAGCGCCTTCGCCATCGACCTGGCAAGCGGCGATCTGACCGCACTGAATACAGTAAGTTCGGAAGGCGCAAGTCCGGCCTACCTGAGCATCGATGCTTCAGGGAGTTATGCGTTCGTGGCCAACTACGACGGCGGAAGCATAGCCGTGCTTCCGATTCTGGCCGGCGGATTGCTGGGTTCCGCGGTAGACATTCACCGCGACAGAAGCTCCGTGGGCAGCGCGCAAGCGGCCAATGCTTCCCCCGGCAGCTTTGCCATCAGCGGCCACGATGCCCCGCATGCGCACATGATTGCGCCCGATCCGCGGAACAGATTCGTGCTTGCGACCGACCTGGGCCAGGACCGCATCTATATTTATCGCTTCGACCCCGCCACGGGAAAGCTCTCACCCTCAGACGGCGCGCCCTTCGTCTCTTTGCCCTCCGGCGACGGCCCTCGCCACTTCGCATTTCATCCCAACGGCCATTGGCTGTATGCGATTCAGGAGGAGTCTTCCACCATTGCTTTCTTACTCTATGACCCCGCCACCGGATCGCTTGCCGCGCAGCAGACAATCTCCGCTTTACCCTCGGGCTTTGCCGGATCGAGTTATGCAGCCGAGATTCTGGTATCGCCGAATGGCAGATTCCTCTACGCCGCAAACCGGCTGCACGACACCATTGCCGTTTTTTCGATCGACGCGAGCGGCAGGCTGAAGCACATCGGCGAGACAGCCACCCTGGGCGATTATCCCGGTCAATGCAGGATCGATCCTGGCGGCAATTTCCTCTACGCGTGCAATCGGCGCAGCGATAACATCACCTCTTTCAGGATTCATCGCGACACAGGCCTGCTCACGTTCACCGGCCAGTACACGCCGGTTGGAAGTCCGGCAAGCATCACCTTTCTGGAGTGATTCGAGGCCTACGGGCCATCTCCCGCCAGCCCCATGGGCGATTCAGGGCCATCCCCCATTCCGGGGACGTGGAACTCCACGAAACGCACCAAACCGTGGACCTGATGCTCCCCGGTTACCTCCAAATCGTGGACCTGTAAGTCCCATTTCGCGCCAAAATCGCGACCTGTAAGCCACCATTTTCAACAAGCGCCCACGGAGAAAGTCGATTGATCGGTCAACAGCGGTCACCGCCAACGGTTCTCTGATTCCTGTCCCCCGCTTTAATCGAATACCACGGTCTTGTTGCCGTAGCAGAGGATGCGGCGGTCCAGGTGCCAGCGCACGGCGCGGGACAGGACGATGCGCTCCAGATCGCGGCCCCGCGCCACCAGATCTTCCACCTGGTCGCGGTGCGAGATGCGCGCCACGTCCTGCTCGATAATCGGCCCATCGTCAAGCAAATCAGTCACATAGTGGCTGGTGGCCCCGATCAGTTTCACTCCCCGCGCGTGCGCCGCGTGGTAGGGTTTGGCTCCGGTAAACGCAGGCAGAAACGAGTGGTGCACGTTGATGATCGAGGCCGGATACCGAGCCACAAGAGCGGGGGAAAGAATCTGCATGTAGCGCGCCAGCACCACCAGCTCAACCCCCTTCGATTCAAGCAGTTCCAGTTGTCGCGCCGCGGCTTCGTTGTGCGTGGCCGCGGTAACCTCGATGTAGGCAAAGGGAATCCCGTAAAACGCCGCCAGCTTCTCCACATCCCTATGATTCGAAACGATTATCGGAATGTCGCACACCAGCTCGCCGGTCCGCCAACGGTGCAGCAGGTCAGCCATGCAGTGAAGGTACTGTGAACAGAACAGGGCCACCCTGGGTTGCCGCGCGCCGGAGGTCAACTGCCAGCGCATGCCGAGCTCCGCCGCCATCGGCGCAAAGGCAGCTTTAAACCCTTCCAGATCAAAGCCTTCCGGGCTAGTTGTCGGGCCGTCTGCCTGCCCTGCCGAGCCCTCCGCCGGGCCGTCGAGCGCCCACTCGACGCGCATGAAAAAGAGCCCCAGTTCGTGATCCTGATGCTGGTCGGCGTGGAGAATGTTGGCGCCCCGCTCATAGAGCAGGCCGGCGACGCGGGCCACCAGACCCTTGCGGTCCGGGCAATCGATGAGCAGTACAGCCGAATCTTTCATGCTCCCCTCAGCTTAAACCACCCTCTTCTACGGAGCTGGGCTACCCGCCGGTCAGGGGGGCACCGTTTTAAGGGGTTACAGCGCCTGTAAGCGGTTCGGAACCTGTCTGTAAGTCTTTTGAAATGTGTTGGTTGGTATCGGCGTACTGCTGTACTGACGCTGTATCTGCGTGGAGGCCACCTTCGCAAGTTTTTGAAAGGGAAGGGATTAGGTTGGGGTTCACGGCCGCACAGCCCGAAAGCGCGATTTTTTCGGGGGAGGGGGAGGGCGGGTTGGCGGAGGATGCGGCGCAAAAAAGCGCCGGGGCAGGTACGCCCCGGCGATGCGCGTGCAACGCAATGAACTCTTTCGTCAACAGTGAGTCAGGCGGCCGCATCCCCCCGGACCTCGAACGGCGTGTTCAACTGCTGGCGGAGGTTGCTGGCCAGGTCGGCCACCACGCGCAGCTTGTCGGCGATGGGAGAAGGCACTTCGCCGCCGGAGAGGGCCAACTGCGAGTTCAGCAACAGGCCGGCGACCGTGGTCTTCAACTCGGTCTCGATGGCAGCCGCCGCCGCGCGGCGGGCCAGGGTCTGCTCCCGCTCGCGGCGATGCAGGGCGGCGCGAATCTCCCGGATCAGCCGGGCCGCGCCGGAGAGCGCGAAGTTGATCTGCAAAGGAATTGCCAGCCCGGCGCGCTCCCATATCGCCTCGGCGGCGGACGGATCGCACTCGGCCATGGTCTCATCCATCACCACGGCCAAAAACTCCCGGCGGCGCAGCGCCCCCAGCGCGGCCTTGCGCCCTTCCGCCACTTCAACTTCCATGCCCAGTTGCGCGCCCACCACGGCGGCGCAGTTACGGGCGCCTTCAATTCCGGTCACAATCAGAATGCTCATCCTCAACTCCTCATTCGGTGTCCGGCCAGTTCATGGCCTGGGCATCCTTTTCCGGCCCGTGCAGGTTTCCATTCCGCTTGGGGCCTGTGGCTTTTCCCGTAATTGCCCTATCGGCGCGTTTCGTTCCGGCTCCAGTCCGGACCGGTCACTCTTCCCGAAGCGGATCGGCGATGCCGTATTCCTTCAGCTTGCGGTAGAGAGTGGTCTTGCCGATGCCGAGCAGCTTGGCGGCCTGCAGCTTGTCGCCGTGGAGGGTGCGAATGGCGCTCAGGATGGCTTGGCGCTCGAGATCGGCGAGCGTCATCACCTCGGGTGCGGCGGAGCCCTCCCCGGCCGGCGCGGTGGATGCCGTGGCGGCGCGCCGCGCCTCCAGACCCTGTTGCTGTAGCTGCGTGGGCAGGTCGCCGAGGTGCAGCACCGGCCCCGAAGACAGGGTGCAGGCCCGCTCCAGCGAGTTTTCGAGCTCCCTCACATTGCCCGGCCAGTCGTGCCGCATCATGGTGCGCAGAGCCTCGTCGCTGAGCGTGAACTTGGTGCCGTGCTCGCGGCTGATGCGGTCCAGGAAATGCGCGGCCAGCAGCGGGATATCCTCGCGGCGGTCGCGCAGCGCCGGGAGGCGCAGGTTGACCACGTTGAGCCGGTAAAAGAGATCCTTGCGGAAGGTGCCCTTCTCGACCATTACCGCCAGATCGCGGTTGGTGGCGGCCACAATGCGCGCCTTCATCGGCACGCGATGGGTGGCCCCGACCGGCCGCACCTCTTTTTCCTGGAGAGTGCGCAGCAGCTTGGCTTGTAAATCCAGCGAGAGTTCGCCGATCTCATCCAGAAACACCGTGCCCCCCTCGGCCGAGACCAGCAGCCCGTCCTTGGAGCGGTTGGCCCCGGTGAAGGCGCCCTTCACATAACCGAACAGTTCGCTTTCGATCAGCGTGGGCACCAGCGAGCCGCAATCCACCGGCAGGAAGGGTTTTTGAGAATTGGGGCCGTAGGCGTGGATGGTCCGCGCCACCAGCTCCTTGCCCGTGCCGCTCTCGCCGAGGACCAGGACCGGGTGCGAGCTCTGGGCGACTTTGGAAAGGATGCGGTAGAGCTTCTCCATCTCCCCCGAGCGGCCGATCATGGCTCCCAGGCCTTGACTGAGCCGCAGCCGTTCCCGCAACTGGCGGGTGGCGGTGTCGGTCAGGTGGCTGGAGGCCGCGCGCTCCAGCACCGTGGAAAGCTCGTCGATGGCGAAGGGCTTGGTCAGGTAGTCGGAGGCGCCGCAGCGCATCGCCTCGACGGCCGCATTCACCGATCCCGAGGCGGTCATGGCGATCACCGAGGTATCCGGGTAGAGCAGCTTAACTTCGGAAACCAGCTCCAGACCCTGACTGCTCCCGAAAGGAAGGTTGACCAGCAGAATGTCGGCCGCGTGGCCGCGCATCTGGCTCCGCGCCTGGCCCAGGTCGCCGGTGCTTTCGACGGCATAGCCCAGGCTGGCGGCGATCTCGGCGCAGGCCGAGCGAACCGCCGCGTCCGCGTCCACCACCAGCAGGTGCAGCCGCACCGCCGGCTCCGCAAGTTGAGGAATAAACTCCATGGTTCTCGGGTTTAGAACTGCTTCGAGCATTGTATTCGCCTCACGCGTGATTGGGTGAATTGGATGATGATGACCGGTTCTGTGCCGCCCCGGTCGCGCTGTGCCGGCGCCCTTGTTCAGCGCTCCCGGACGGGCAATTCGATTTCAAGGCGCGCACCCCCACGGGCGCGGTTTGCCGCGTGAATCCGCCCGCCCGCTGCTTCCACAATCGAACGGGTGATGGACAGACCCAGCCCGCGATGAGTAGCCGGCCAGCCTCCGTTGGTCGAGGGGCCGCTCGTGCGGGTGCTGTAGCCGGCTTCAAATATCTTGTCCAGCGCCTTGCGGGCAATGCCCGGCCCGTTGTCTTCAATGGTCAGCGACAGCCACCGGGGGGCGCCCGGTTGCGCAGGCTGCTCGCGCAGGCCCAGTTGGATGGTGCCGCCCGCGGGCATGGCCTCGGCGGCGTTCTTCACCAGGTTTACCAGCACCCTGGTCAGGTCCTCTCCCGTCAGCCTCACCGGCCTGGCGCCCCCTTCGGCGTCTACCGTCAGGGCAATCGAGGTCCCGGCTAGCGCGGCCAACAGGTTGCGGTTGGCGAGCAGCTCTTCGGCCAGGTTGTCGATGGGCTCGGCCGGCATCAGATCCCAGCGCCGGGACTGCTGAAGCCGGCCGCCGGCCGAGGCTGGCGCGGGCAATCTTTCCAGGTCGTGCAAGGCGACCTGGGACGAAGCGCCTCCTGGAGCTTCGCGGGTATCCAGAGCCACCAGCTTTTCCACCAGCCGGCGGCTGGCCGCGGCCACCAGCCGCAACTCGTTTCCATAGTGAAGGTACGGGGCGGTCAACACCCCCGGCTCCGCAAGAAGATCGCAGTAAAGCCCCAGTGCCGTGACCATGTTTCTGGCGTCGTGCGCTACCTCCGCCAGGTTTTCGCCCTCGCTGCGCAGGGTGGCCAGCGTTTCCACCACCGCTTCCACCCGCTTGCGCTCCGCTCCGTCCCATCCTGCCGTCTGCTCCATCTGCTGCATACCCTGCTCCCTCTCCCACCCGGACCGTTTCTTGTCTTCCCGCTTTTCCGCCCCGTCTTCGTTTTTGCGTTCCTGCCCTGTTGGCCGCGCGCACCGCCGGCGCAGATCCCTCGATCTGCTCTTTGGGCTCCGCCTCGGCGATTCCCGTTCCTGCCCTGCGCTTGGATTCTGTCCTGTTCTATTACACGTGGCGTGCCAAACTAGAACGTCCGCGCTAAGTTCCTGATAAGGGAAAGGCTTAGTGTCTGGTTTCCGGATATGCTCGCAGGGACGATGGGGAACAGAATGTCCCAAAATGGAACAAGCAGGTCCGATAGAATCGCTCTAACCTATTTAGTTTCATTCGGTTATGCCGTCATTCCCGTTCCGGGTCGTGAGGATTCCGTTTTCCCGTCCTGGAACCGCCCCTTCCTTCAGGTTCCCCGCCGCTTCAGGATGCGCTCTCCCGTACAATCCCTCTATGCGCGCCCCCGGCCAAACTCCCTTCTTCCGTCCTGGCGGCAGGACTTCTGCCCAGCTTCGTCCGCTCTCCCTCACCACCGGCTTTGTCCAGACCGCCGAGGGCTCGGTGCTGGTAACGCTCGGCAACACCCGGGTGCTGACTTGCGCCACCATCGAACAGGGCGTGCCCGGCTGGCTGCGCAATGCGGGCCGCGGCTGGGTGACGGCGGAGTACGCCATGCTGCCCCGGTCGACTGTCACCCGCACCCCGCGGGAGAGCGAACGGGGCAGGATCGGCGGCCGGACGCACGAGATTCAGCGGCTGATCGGCCGCAGTCTGCGCTCGGTCGTGGACATGCAGGCGCTGGGCGAGCGGACGGTGATCCTGGATTGCGACGTGATCCAGGCCGACGGCGGCACGCGCACGGCGGCCATCACCGGCGCGGCGGTGGCGCTGGCGCTGGCGCTCAATGCGCTGGTCGAGGCGGGAACGCTCAAAGCTTCGCCGCTGAAGCAACTGGTGGCCGCGACTTCGGTGGGCATCGTGGACGGCACGCCCGTGCTCGATCTCTGCTACGAGGAGGATTCCCAGGCCGAGGTGGATATGAATGTGGTGATGAGGGCCGACGGGGGGCTGATCGAGACCCAGGCCACGGCGGAGAAGGGAAGCTTCTCGCGGACTCAGCTCAACGAGCTGGTCGATTTGGCCGAAGTGGGGCTGAAGGAGATATTCGCCGCACAGCGGGCCGTGCTGGGGCAGTAGCGCGGCAGCGGATTGACGGGCGGTCCTCTATTGGCGGTCCTGGGCTGCGTGAAGAAAGCGGAGGATTTGAATAGAGTGGTCGTCGACCGCGTAAATCATGAGATATGGCAGCGGAGAGAGAACAAGCTCCCTCGTGCCGCTCTTCTTCCCGGCGCGGCCCGAAAACGGAAACGCTTTGAGAGATTTTGCCGCGTCGTAGAGCCGCTGCAGGGTGGAGGCGGCAAATGCGGGGTGATGAAGATAGAGATAGTTGGCGATGCCTTCCAGATCGTCGGCAGCGGCCATCGACCAGCGCAGCTTTCTCAACCGCGCATCATCCGCGCCATGCGCGCGTCCATTTCTTCCTCTTCAAGGAATTCGCCGCGCGCGATCTGATCGATTCCCACCTGCACCTGCGCGTCGAACCAGTTCTCCTGGGCAAGCAGCCGGTCCACGGCTTCCAGAGCCAGCTCAGACGCGCTGCGCCCGGTGCGCGTGGAAAGGCCGGCGAGGGCCGCCGCCTGGCGTTCGGGAAGCTCAAGGTTCATGAGGCAAGGTTAGGAGCAGGACAGGCTGCTGTCAAGCGGCGCCGCGCAGCGGGCGGTACTGGGTTCATAGCACCTGGGCATGCAGTTTGATCTCTATCGCAGCGCCGCCGCCAGCAGCAGCGTCGTGCAGAGTCCAGCAATTGACAGCACCGTCTCCATCACCGACCAAGTGGCCAGCGTGTCCTTCAATTCCAGCTTGAAGAAGGACTGGATCATCCAGAAGCCGGGGTCGTTCACATGAGAAAGAATTAAGGAGCCGGTGCCGGTGGCCAGCACCAGCAACTCGGGGCGCACCCCGGCGTGGCTGGCCAGTGGCGCCAGCACCGCCGAGGCCACGGCCATGGCCACCGTGGCCGATCCCATGGAGACGCGGACCACCGCGGCCAGCAGCCAGGCCAGGACCAGGGGCGGCATGTGCGCGCCCAGCGCCAGGCTGACGGTGGCCTGGGCGGCTCCGGAATCGCGCAGCACGCCGCTCAACCCGCCCGCGGCGGCCAGGATCACCAGCACGTTGGCGATGGGTTCAAAGGACTCCGCGGTCAGCTTGCGCAACAGTTCCCGGCCATGATGCTGTCCGGTCTGGATGCGCGACCCCAGCGTGACCAGGGCCACCAGCACGGCGATCAGCAGGGCGATATCCGGGCTGCCGGCGAAGTGCATGATCTGGTTGGCGGCGCTCGACGGCGGGGCGATCGAGTCGGCCCAACTGCCCAGGAAAATCAGCGCGATGGGCAGCAGGATGGCCGCGGCGGCGCGCGCGGGACCGGCGGGCGCAGGGACCTTTGCCTCCTTTGCTTTCCGGTGCGCCGCCGCTGCTTCCTCCTGCCGCTCAATCTGCAACTCCTCTTCGTGCGTGGGCGCGAACAGGGGCAAATTCTCCTCGGCGGCGGCCGGGGCCGCACCTGGGGTAGCCTCAAGCCCGGCCTTCTTCTGCCGTTTGTCCCAGCGGCGCATCAGGAACCATCCCAGGCCCGGTCCGGCAAGCGCGGCGGCGGGCAATCCCACGGCCAGACCGAAAAGAATGGTGCGGCCCAGGTCGGCGTGATACTGGGCGACGGCCAGCATGGCGGCCGGATGCGGCGGCAGCGTGCCATGGACGATGGAGAGCCCGGCCAGCAGCGGCATTCCGGCCAGAACCGGCGGACGTCCGGTGCGGCGCGCGGCTTCAGCCACAATCGGCATCAGCAGCACCAGGCCCACCTCGAAGAAGACCGGCATGCCCACCAGGATGCCGAGGCCCAGCAGCGCCCAGGGGAGGCCGGTCTTGCCGCATCCGTCCACCAGGGCCCTGCCCAGCGCGGCGGCGCCGCCGGAGCCGGCCAGCAGGCGGCCCAGGATCGCACCCAGGCCCAGAACGATGGCGATGTGCCCCATCAGGTTGCCCACGCCGGCGGTGAAGGAAAGCGGAACCTGCTTGAGAGGCATGCCCGAGGCCACGCCCAGGCCCAGAGCGGCGATCGCCAGAGCCAGCGCCGGATGCAGCCGCACCCTGGCGATCAGGATCAGCAGCAGCAGCACGGCGCCGGCGGCGCAGGCCAGCAGGAACCAATCGTGGGCCGTGGCGGAGGCAAGGGTCACCGGCAGATTATTCCACATAGAGGCAGGGAGGGGAGAAACCTGCGGCGTGGATCGAGCATCGAAGCCGGAAAACGCCCCCCCCGGCGTGCCTTCCGTTTCCGGCCTTCAGGGCGCGGCACGCGATTGCTTTTTTGAGGCGGGTGGGCAGGCGCCCCGGTCGAATCGGGAAGACCCGTCCCGGAAATGTGTCCTGCGAACTGTGTGGGGCGCGTGTGCTCAGGAGCACACTTTTCTCTTGCACGCACCTGCTACCATAAGCACGATTGCAGTTCCTGCCGCCCGCGAGGCTGTTTTCCCGCCCTCAAGGGCGCGAGCGACCAGGCGGCCGGAGCCAACCTGAGAAGGAGAATTCACTATGCCATTAGTCTCCATGCGGCAACTCCTCGACGAGGCCGCCAAGGGCGGTTACGGCGTCGGCGCATTCAACGTCAACGATATGGAACAGATCCAGGCCATCATGGCCGCGGCCAAGGAGACCAATTCGCCGGTCATCATCCAGGCCAGCCGCGGCGCCCGCGCGTTTGCGCAGGACCGTTTCCTCTTTCACCTCATCCTGGCGGCCAACGAGCTCTATCCCGAGATTCCCATCGCCATGCACCAGGACCACGGCAACAGCTTTGAAACCTGCAAGAGCGCCATCGAGCTGGGCTATACCAGCGTGATGATGGACGGTTCGCTCAAGGAGGACGGCAAGACCCCGTCCACATTCGAAGAGAACGTCGCGGTGACCAAAAAGGTGGTCGATTTCGCGCATCCGCGCGGCGTCACCGTCGAGGGTGAGATCGGCGTGCTGGGCGGCGTTGAAGACGGCCACGGAGCCGGCGGCAGCGGTCTCGAGCACATCACCGACCCCGACCAGGCGGTCGAGTTTGCCGAGCGCACCGGCGTCGACGCCCTGGCCATCGCCATCGGCACCAGCCACGGGGCTTACAAATTCTCGAAAAAGCCCGACGGCTCGGTCCTCAAGATGGACGTGCTGATCGCCATCCACAAGCGCCTGCCTAACACCCACCTGGTCATGCACGGCAGCTCCTCGGTGCCCAAGGATCTGCAGGACATCATTAACCAGTACGGCGGCAAGCTGAAGGAGACCTGGGGCGTGCCGGTCGAAGAGATTCAGCTCGGCATCCGCAACGGCGTCCGCAAGGTCAACGTGGATACCGACAACCGCCTGGCCATCACCGGCGCCATCCGCAAGGTGCTTTGGACTACTCCGGAGAAGTTCGATCCGCGCGACTACATGAAGCCCGCCCGCGAGGCCATGCAGAAGGTCGTTGCCACGCGAATGACGCAGTTTGGGCAGGCTGGCCACGCCGGCGACTACAAGCCCATCTCGATTGCCCAGATCGCCAAGGGCTATGCCGACGGCAGCCTGACCACCCAACCGCTGGTGGCCGCCAGGTAACTCCGGCCGCGAGCGTGATGCAGGCCGGCTGACTCCGGCCTCGAGCATCGGCAAAAGGGCCACTTCGCATCCGCGGAGCGGCCCTTTTCCATGGCCCCGAACCCATCTCTGAGATTGTCATCCTGAGCGAGCTGCACAAGAGCCGGTCCCAATTCCAGGGAAAGAGTCTTATTGCGCCGGCCCGTAACGTACATCCGCGGGACTATGCTCCATATTGCTCGTCGCTCACCTGCTCCATCCAATCGACGGTTTTGCCATTCAGCTTTTCCTGAATGGCAATATGGGTCATCGCCGTGGTTTGCGCCGCCCCGTGCCAATGCTTCTCTCCCGGTGCAAACCAGATGACATCGCCGGGCCGGATCTCCTCGATTGCACCGCCCCAGCGCTGTGCGCGGCCACAGCCCGACACGACAATCAGAGTTTGACCGAGCGGGTGCGTATGCCAGGCCGTGCGAGCGCCCGGCTCGAAGGTGACGCTGGCGCCGGTGACGCGCGCCGGATCGGGCGCCTGAAACAGCGGATCGATTCGCACGGTGCCAGTGAACCAATCTGCAGGCCCCTTGCCTGAAGGCTCAGTACCGATTCTCTTTATTTCCATTGCCAATTTTCTCCTCTCAGATTTTCCCGTGCATTCGCTGAACATGGAATGCACGGGAACGCAATTGACCGGGGTTCAGCGGCCGGTCATCTTCTCAACTTGTTCCGGGTACCGGGCGCCTTCGATCGTGATCTTCGCTGCGGCGCTTTCGATTTGCTGAAGATCTTCCGCCGAAAGCTCGACTGCAACAGCACCGATGTTCTCTTCCAGGCGATGAAGCTTCGTGGTGCCAGGGATGGGAACGATCCACGGCTTCTGCGCCAGCAGCCAGGCAAGAGCGATCTGGGCAGGCGTGGCTTTCTTCTGCGCTGCGATGGTGCCGAGCAGATCGACCATCGTCTGGTTCGCCTTGCGGGCCTCCGGGGTAAAGCGGGGGATGGTGCTGCGGATGTCGGTTTTGTCAAACGTCTTGCTCTCGTCGATCTTTCCGGTCAGGAAGCCTTTGCCGAGGGGGCTGAAGGGGACGAAGCCGATGCCGAGTTCTTCGAGCGTGGGAATGATCTCCTCCTCGGGCTTCCGGTACCAGAGCGAGTACTCGCTCTGCAGGGCTGTAACCGGCTGCACGGCATGGGCGCGACGGATGGTCTTGGCGCCGGCTTCCGAGAGGCCGAAGTGCTTCACTTTGCCCTGCTGGATGAGGTCCTTGACGGCGCCGGCTACGTCTTCGATGGGCACATTGGGATCGACGCGGTGCTGGTAGAAGAGGTCGATGACATCGATCCTGAGGCGCTTGAGGGAGGCATCGGCGACCTGGCGGATGCGCTCTTGGCTGCTGTCAAGGCCCTTGGCGCCGTGACTTCCGTCGGGATTGATGTCGAATCCGAACTTGGTGGCGATGACGACCTGCCCGCGGAAGGGCTCGAGGGCCTCGCCCAGGAGTTCTTCATTGATAAACGGGCCGTAGACCTCGGCCGTGTCGAAGAAGGTGACGCCGCGTTCGACGGCCGCACGGAGCAGAGCGATCGAGGCTGACTTTTCCGGGAACGGTTTGTAGGAAAAGCTCATGCCCATGCAGCCGAGGCCGAGAGCCGATACTTCAAGATTGCTGTTTCCCAATTTGCGCTTTTGCATTGATTCACCTATCAGTTGGTCGGGACCGAAGTCTCTCCCCACTGCCCTTCTCAATCCAAAGATTACAGAACAACGTCCTTCGAGCGGTATCCCGATCCTGCCAATCTATTGCCTATTTCTGTCGATCGTCACATTTTTGTGCACAGTACCCTGAATTCGGGGTTAACTTGGTTTTAAAGGAGTCAAGCGAGTGAAAGGGTCGAAACACCAGGCCGCGAGCGTAGATCGGAGCGTGGTTGAGATGCGGGCGGCGTTGGCGCGCAAGATTGCCGCCCACATCCATGTGGATGGTCCGCTGGCCACCGATGTGCCCGGCCTGCTCCTCTCCCGCAGATGCGCAATTACGGAATGTTTTTCTGCCGCCTACGAGCCCGAGTTGGTTGTCTTCGCTCAGGGTGAAAAGCGCATTACTGTCGGCGGCACGACGCACGTGTGCGACGGATCGAACTTCCTCGTGACTTCGATCGATTTGCCGGTAGTGGGCCAGTTCACAAAAGCATCCAGGGACGAGCCATTTCTGGCCCTGGTGCTGAAGCTGGAGATGCCCGTAGTGCGCGAGATTCTCAGCCAGGAAGAGTTCCTCGTCCCCCAGGTCTCATCCGGAGCGCGCGGCATGGCGGTGGGCAAGACCCCGGTCGAATTGCTCAGCGCCTGCTCCCGGCTGCTGGACCTTCTGGACACGCCCCGGGACATTCCCTTCCTCAGCAGCCTGATGCAGCGGGAGATCGTCTACCGGCTGCTGCGCTCGCCGCTGGGCAAGCATCTGCGCGCCATCGCCACGCTGGGCGAGCAGAGCAATCGGACGGCCAGGGCCGTTGCCTGGCTCAAGGCGAATTACTCCAAGCCCTTGCGCGTCGAAGAACTGGCCTCCGTGGCGCAGATGGGCGTCTCCACCTTCCACCATCATTTCCGCTCGCTCACCGCGATGAGCCCTCTGCAGTACCAGAAGCGGCTGCGCCTGCACGTAGCGCGCGTACGCATGCTGACGGAGGGTCTGGATGCCGCCAGCGCCGCCTTCGACGTCGGCTATGAAAGTGCAAGCCAATTCAATCGGGAGTACAGCAGGTTCTTCGGCCAGCCTCCCATGCGGGATATCAAATCGCGCCAGCTCGCCGGCGCCGCGGCGGCCAGCGACTGACGGCCACCCATTCACCCGGAATTCTTCACATCGTGTCAGCGGCCAAGCCACGCTGAAATGCCATCCGCCCAAACACTCCGGGTGCCCCATCCTTGCCGCGTGTTTGTTCTTGCGGCAAGGGTGGGAGACCCCAGACGCCAACGCGGCACAGTCCGTCAGGCCCTGGGCCTCAGCCCGCACACAAACCCATCCACCCCATTTTTTGAAGGATTGTGTACGCGGCGGGTAGGCCGCGGTCTTAACCCCGACAGAATCCGCGTTCAGGTCCTCGTCACCCAGCCGAATACTTTCGATATGCCGAAATTTGAGGAGTAATCAGCTTCGGTGAGTGCATTTCGCAACGATCGAGGAACTGCTTGCTGTCCGCAACCGGGCCGTCTTCAACCGAAAGGCAGCGGCGTCTTCTCCCAATGCCAAGGTCCGAGGTTCGGGCGCTGGCGGCTGAACGCCCTTTGCAAATGGAGTCGGTTGTGCTCTGATTATCCCGTAACGATTGAAGCCTATGGAAATCGCGCGTAACCCAAATCGCGGCCCTTCGGGCTCGACGAGTGACCCACCGTTGCGGTCCACGCTCTGGCACGCCCCCCGTGCCCATTGGAGGAACGCCCTCTACTGGTTCCTTTGCGCGATATTGGGCGGGCTCCTCCCGTTATGGGTGACGCTCTTCATACGGGCTATTTACGAGCGCTCGCTCAATATAGAAGGCTTCGTTCTCCACGGAGACCCCGTGCTATACGCCGCAGCCTTCCTTGGCCCAGTTATCTACCATGTCGGCGCGCGAATGCGGAAAGATACCTCGATCCTTGGGATGGGCGCCCTAATCACTGCCGTGATAGCCCTCCTGCTCTCAGCAATCGTTTACGTGGTCGTGAATCCGGAGATCGCTTCGAGCGGGACACTACAGCAGGCTCACGGCCACTCCTTCCTAAACCTGACCACATGGTCATTGCTTCTCCTCTCCTCCTGCCTTTCACTTTGCGTGTTCATGAATGAACAGCAACTCGAGTTTGAGGAGTTTGACCAAGCCGAAAAGGCAGGCCAGCAAACACTAAGAAAGAAGATTCAAGAGAGAAATCCGCCCTCCGCAAACGCAACGCCAATCGTCCCGGCCCCTGGCAGCGAGGAGCCGGTCTCGGAGGAGGAATTGATGGGGAAATTCACGGAGGAAAGACATGGATAACCGTGACAGGGACTTTATCTACTTCGAGTGTGTAGAGGTTTCCCAGCCGCGGGGACCGCTTTACGTTGGAGCAATGCTTCACAGCCAGGTTCTTTCGATCTCGTTCGCAGACGTTAGAAGAATCGAGGAGAGGGATATCGAAAGGTATATAGGGATCCAGCGGACACTGGATCCAGGCCGGGTGCAGGAGCTGAAACAATTCGTACGCACAGAGGACGCATCCTACCCAACAAGCGTAATTCTTGCGGTTACGAGCGAAGACGCCAGCTTCGATCCAGCCAACGGAATCATGCGGGTTCGTAAGAGCCAAGACGTTGCAAAGATAATCGACGGCCAACATCGAATTGCGGGATTAGTCAACTACGACGGACCAACATTTCAACTGAACGTGACTCTCGTCGTCGATATGGATATCGAGGACCAAGCATACATGTTCGCGACAATCAATCTTCACCAAACAAAAGTCAACCGATCGCTAGGTTACGACCTTTTCGAATTTGCAACCAAAAGAAGCCCGCAAAAGACATGCCACAACATCGCAAAGCTGTTGAACAGCCGAGAGGGTAGCCCCTTCTATCGTCGCGTAAAAATCCTGGGCAGAGCTACTGGCAGGGGCAAAGAGTACCTAACGCAAGCTGCCATCGTCGAACGTATCATTTATCACATAAGCAAGGACGAACTCCAAGCAATTCGGGACCGAGACTGGATTCGCCGCGACATACCACTTGTTAGAGCCACAACCGAACAGGAGCAAAAGGGACTTTTCTTCCGAAACTTATTTATCGACGAGCGCGACGATGACATCCTGATGATCGAGTGGAACTTTTTCGCCGCGGTTGCCACCAAATGGCCTGCAGCCTGGAACACCTCGGCGGAGGGTTTCGTCTTGAACCGCAGCTTGGGGTTCGCCGCGCTCAGCCGTATCCTCAATGCGATAATCATTGACATCAATGAGTTTGACTCAGTACCGACGGTCGATAAATTCGCGGATTACCTGAGTCGATCGCAACTACAGGACAATGACTTCACACGCGAGAGATACATTCCGGGAACCGGCGGGGAGGCCAAGCTTTACAATGAGCTGCTCGGCGAGCTTCGGTTGGCGCCACAATGACCTCAGAAACCGAATCGATCCGACCGCTATTAAAATGGGCAGGAGGAAAGCGCGCGCTCGCCGCCGAGATTGTCCAACAGATTGGGGTCGTTGAGGGACGCTATTTTGAGCCATTCCTTGGCGGTGGGGCCATATTCTTCCGCCTGAATCCTGCTATGGCAGTACTTGGAGACCTAAACGAAGACCTGATCAACTGCTACAGGCAGGTCAAACAGCGCCCATTCGAACTGGCAAAGAAACTGTCTCAGATGGAGAACTCTGAAGAGAACTATTATAGAATTCGCGATAGCGCGCCACCCTGCGAGATATCGCGCGCTGCCAGGCTCATTTATCTAACTGGACAGTGCCAGGTTC
>PLGM01000044.1:0-220 GCA_003139795.1 Acidobacteriaceae bacterium
AACACGTCGAAGACGATGAGCTTCTTGGTCGGCCCGTAGATGCCGCCACGCTGGATGCCGGCGCCGTACCCTTCGCCGTAAATGACGACGTCGCCGCCGTCGGGGAAACAGGCTGCCAGCTTCTCTGGGGTGATGTTCTCGTAGAGCCATTTCACCAGGTCGGCCGGGATCGAGGCATTGTCGGTCTTGCCGCCGAAGCTCAGCTTGCCGCCCTGCCAGA
>PLGM01000044.1:227-4826 GCA_003139795.1 Acidobacteriaceae bacterium
AGGCTCAGGAGCCTTAGTAAAGCTTTCGATCGACTTCTTGAATAACGGACGCCTTATTGAAGAAATCCTTCATACGAAACTAGGTGATTTCCTGTATTCAGTGAAGGCACTCCAGCGCACAGACTGAACACATAGCGCACTAGCGCCGAGGAGACAACATTGCAAGGAACCATTGAACAATTCCTCTTTTCGATTCCCGACGCTGGTGTCGCCTTGGGCGGCCTGTCAGTGCGATCGATCAAGTACCTCATCAGTAAGGGAGATCTTGCGACGCGCAGAATCGGCGGTCGGACCATGGTGACCCGCGAGGGCATCGCTCATTGTCCGTGTTGGGCGCATGTTGACGCCCACTTCCAGGCGGTGACAGTATGAGCCTGAGAGCCACTCCGGATAGCACGACAATAACCCCTGCAGCCAACGACCATCTGGCTGACGATCCTCATCTTGGCATTCAAGACCAACAAGAGGTTCTCACTGCGGAGGAGGTTGGCAAGATCCTACGCCTTCATCCCGTCACTGTTAGATTGAAAGCCGCGTCCGGGGAAATCCCCGGACGGCAACTTGGCAATCGCTGGCGGTTCAGCAGAACTCGCATCAACGAGTGGTTGATGGCCGCTTAGCCCTGAGCCCTTTCGTTGCCAGCTCGGCAACTGGCCGCATCTCTTCTACAGGAGTGCGGCCATAAATGTTTGCGGTCGTCGATTCCTCAGCATGGCGCATCAAGTCCTTCTGGACGGTAATCGGCGCCTTGGCACTGATCCATGATCGGAAGCTGTGTCGAAGATCGTGCCAGCCTACGTTCCCAAATCCCAGCTTCTGTGCGGCAGGCTGGACATGATCCCGCAACAGCATGCCAGCAGCATACAGCCGGCCGGTGACAGGTGACGGGAAAACCCATCCCTGGTCCTGGTTGCCGCACGCCTCTTTCAATTCCACCAGCAGGGTGGCCGGCAGCGGAACAGTCGCCGTCGAGGAAGCCGACTTGGTATCCTTCAACTCCTGGTGGGTGTAAGCCCGCTGCACCCGTAGCGTCCGGCCTTCAAAATCGAAGTCCTCCCAGCGCAAGGCCAGGGTTTCCGAAATCCGGAGGCCGAGGCTGGCCGTAATCAACACCATCAAGTCGTACGGAGGTCCCAGTTCCTCGATCAGCTGGGTTACCTGGGCAGGCGTCAGGATGGTTGGCTCCTCTTCGCGTTTGGTCGCTCCCTTCACCTCTACGAGGCTGAGCGGATTGAGGCCGACCGGGTACATTCCCCAGAGCATGGCCAGCTTAAAGAGTCGGCGCATGATAACCATCACATTGCCCTTGGATACCTGCGACAGGTTCACCGTCTGGATCCAAGCCTGGACATCGCCCGGATGAATCTCCGTGAGCGCCCGATCACCCCACTTCGGCTTTATATGAATCTGAAGTTGCCCGTTCTGGGTGTCTTGGGTTGACTTCGCCAGCTTGGGCAGGTTCTGTTTCATGTACTTTTGGATTACGTCCCCCAGGGTCGCCGCCACATGCACCGGCTCAGCGGACTGGTTGTTGAGCGCCCTTACCGCGGGCTCGAGGTGCTGCCTAATGGCCGTCTTCGTCTTGAAAAGGGCGACCGGGTAGGTCTCTTGCTTCATCGTTCCCTTGACGCGGTACCGCCACACCCAAACATCATTTCCTCCGGTTCGCTTCTCGCGCCGGAGGCTGCCGTTCTGGTATCTTGTAGACATGCTCTACCCCACTTTCACCCACGCTGCGTATTGCCAGAATGAAGCCATTCTACGCTCTGTGGGGATTGTGGGTAAAGCGTATTCAGTAAAGTATTGATTCTAAACGTGTGCGGGAGTAGTTCAGTGGTAGAACGTCAGCTTCCCAAGCTGAATGTCGCCGGTTCGATCCCGGTCTCCCGCTCCATAAAATCAATAAGTTACAGACAATAGTTAAAGTTGAGAAAACCTCAAAACCCCGCTGATACAATTGACCAACAGTGGAACCGCTCGGAGTGTCCATTATGAAGTTCAAAAGGCAGCGATATCAAAAGGGCAGTGTGCGCAAAGTTACTCGTTCTCAAGGGTTTGCCTGGGAATTCAGGTTTTATTACACCGATGCGGACGGGCAGCGAAGGGAAAAGGTTCAGACTCTCGACTCCTCGGACTACGCGACGGAGTTCGAGGTTCGCAAGGCGATGGAGAGCCAGATGTCGGCGCTCAACGCCGGCACGCTCCGAGAACGGATGGATTTGACGTTCGGGGACCTGGTCACCAAGTACCTGAATGAGGAACTGCCTAAACTCAAGCCGTCGACGCAGGGCACCAATGCGAGCATGGCCAAACTGCACATCCTTCCACAGTGGGAGGACCACCGGATCGCCGACGTAGATGCCTATGCGGTTGACGAGTGGCTGACTGCCCTCACGTTTGGACAGGCCTCGAAGGTGAGAGCGCGAAACATGATGAAGCGCCTCTTCGACCTGGCGATGCTGTGGAAGTGGATCCCCCTCGGGCGCAATCCGATGGACCTTGTCAAAGTGAAGAAGGGTTCAAAGCGCCTCAAACGAATCGTGATTATCAGCCCGGAACAGTTCCGGGCGATCGTCCGGGCACTTCCCGAACCATACAATCTGATGGTGCTGGTATGTGGCTGCCTTGGCCTCCGGGTGAGCGAGGCTCTGGCGCTGAGGTGGGCAGATATCAACTGGGAAGCTGCGACGCTTGGGATCGCGCAGGTCTACACACACAGCCAGCTGCAAGACAGCCCAAAGACCGACGCATCGGAATCTGAGTTGCCGATCTTCCCGGCCTTACTGTCAGCGTTGCGGGAATGGCAGGGACGACAGAAGCAAAAAGACTCTTACGTGTTCGCCAGCCCACGTACGGGTAGGCCTTATAGCGCCGACACCATCCGTACCCGCTACCTCGGGCCGGCAGCCCTAAAGGTGGGAATCAAAGGGTTCGGCTGGCACTCAATCAGGCACAGCTACAAGTCGTGGATGGCCGCGGCAAAGATCAATCCGGCGCACATGAAAGATCTGATGAGGCATAGCGACATTGCCACAACGATGGACGTGTATGGTCACACCCTTACGCCGGAACTTCGGGAGAGCAATAGCCTCGTAGCACGCCAGTTGTTCTGACGGGCTTGCGAGGGGTGATTACCCGAGAGCCTGCTGCCCAAGAAGTGAAGCATTATGCTCATTGAAAAGGCGATGGGGTGTCCCATCGCCTTTGTCGTGCCGGCTCCGATTCAGGCAGCGTCCTGCCTCATCCAAGCTTCCAGGTCTGGCTTGTAGAAGCGCCAAAGTGACCCAAGTCGCTTATGCGGGATGCGAAGAATCTTTGCCCGACGCTTGATGGTTGTTGGGCAGCATTTCAAGAATGTTGCCGCATCCTCCAAGGTCATGACATTTGATTCATTCGGATTGTCGGGTGTCGGTGTTGTAGTTGAACCGCTCGAAACGCAGCGGCGACGGGTTGAGTGTTCTGTTTCCAATTGCAACCTCTTTATTGCGAGATTGCCGGAAGACCCTGACTGCTCGAGTGCAGTGCAGCCACCCAGACCTGCGGTCCAGGTCGACGCTCTCCACAGCGGGTCGATGACATGGCAAACAAACCAAGCCGGCGCACAATGTGAGAACTGTCGCACCAGTGCGCGACCGGTCCAATACTGTGAAGCCCTTAATCCAGAACCACCAGGTAAGAAGGATTTCGCGCACGAATGAGTTGGAGGAGTCCACGCCGTCACTCTGCGGTCGCGTCAGTGATCCTAAAACCAAAGCAACATCATTCCAATCCAAGGAAAAAACATGCGTAAGAACCAAGGGATCAGTGCGCCTTTTGAGATCGGCGACCTGGCGACAAGAATTGAGCGGTGGCCCCACGCCCTGACTGCACCTGAGCTTGCAGACCTGCTGGGCTTGGGCAAAAAAACGATTTACGATCTCGCGAAGCGGGGCGAGATTCCACACTACAGAGTGGCGAGCTCGATCCGCCTCGACCCTGCAACAACTGCTGCGTGGCTGCGCAATCAGGAAGTGGCCTTTCCGGAACGGAAGGGAGCATGAGCGAACTCCGCGAGGCAACGAACATGGCTGTCGAGTTGAGGGGCAAGGGCGCCGTTCTGATCGAGCTGCAGGTACAGCGAATTATTGCTCAATCCGCGAGCGAAGCGCTGTAGGAGCGCATGGCCAAGCTTGACCAGCTGATAGCCGAACTGGAGGCTGCTGACGCGATGACCCTATCCGTCGGCTCCGGTGCCTGTTTAGATGGCTGAAGAGCCCTGTGGAAATCATGTGCAATTCGCGCAATCAAATGCGCTGAAACCCGCGTGAAACACGGCTACTGATCACTTTAGCTTTGTCGGGACATGCTAGGTAGGTACAGAGCTACCTCACCGAAGAGTGGCTGACTCGCCTTTTTCGCTGGCGGTAAGGGTAAGGCGGGATGGGGCTTCTGTACGGCGGGACCACATCTGATTCTCAAAGCAGCCGCAGATATGGCCGCCTCCCGGCAACTGGTCAGTAGCAACCAAACAATACCAGCGCCAGGGTTTCAGCGCGACGTTGTAGTTGTAGTTCTCTTAAAGAATCTACGCGGGACGGCAGAGCTGGTTCCGCAAATTCA
>PLGM01000111.1 GCA_003139795.1 Acidobacteriaceae bacterium
CCGCACGGTGAATTAACCCGTGCCGGGGACCGCGAAGAGTATTTCCCGGTCTTCTTCGCAGAACCAATTAAGGGCAACGAGAAGGCCCTCGGCTTCGACCTGGCATCGGACCCGGTTCGTAACGAAGCACTGGTGCGTTCGGCCGCTACCGGTAACCTGATCGCAACCGGCAGGGTGAGGCTCGTCCAGGAAACTGCCGATCAATATGGCTTTCTGGTCTTCCGGCCGGTTTACCGGGGCGGCGTGTTGCCGTCCAGTGGCGAAGAGCGACGCGAGCGATTGATGGGGTTCGCACTGGCCGTGTTCCGGGTCGGAGACATCGTGGAGAAGGCTGGGGATGCTCTGCACAGACAATCCGGGCTCCATGTAGCCATTTTCGATGCCGACGCCAAACGGGGAGAGAGGTTGCTCTATCCCAAGGGTGCCCGGATGGAGGACGTCGGGGATCTTCCCCATGGCTTCAGGGCCGTTCGAGAGGTCCCGGTTGCCGGTCGCAGATGGGTCATTGCCGTCTACCCCGACCCGCAAGCATTCCACGCGGTGCACTGGAGCAGTTGGGCGGCGCTTGCGGGTGGCATTCTACTGACCTTCATGTTGGCCGGTTATCTTCGACTGAATCGCCGCTGGCGGCTGGAGATCGAGAGCCGCCGTGAAAAGCTCGAGGCGCTGGTGCATTCGCGCACCACAGATTTGGAAGGGAAGGAAAACCAACTCCGCTTGCTGCTTGAATCGACGGCCGAGGCAATCTACGGGATCGACCTGGAAGGCAAATGCACCTTTTGCAACCCGGCCTGCCTCCGCCTCTTGGGATATGAGCGCGCCGAGGGACTGCTGGGCAAGAACATGCACGACCAGGTTCATCACTCGCGCCAGGACGGTAGCGTCTACCCGGTGGTTGAGTGCCATATCTATCAGGCCTTCTTGAAGGGGGTTGGAACTCACATCACTGACGAGGTGATGTGGAGATCCGACGGATCGTCTTTTCCAACGGAATACTGGTCCTATCCGCAGCGCCGCGGCAGCGACATTGTGGGCGCAGTCGTCACGTTCATCGACATTACCGAATCCAAGCAAGTGGAGGAAAAGCTTCGCCTGGCGCAAACCTCGGTGGAACAGGCTTCCGACGCGGTCACATGGCTGGACTCACAGGGCCACATCCTCTATGTCAACGAGGCCGCCTGCCGGTCCCTGGGTCGATCCCGCGAGGAACTTGTCGTGCTGTCGATCACTGACATCGTTCCGGATTTGACGGACGAAGCCTGGGCCACTACGTGGGCGGAGGTCAAAACCCTGGGTTCGATCACTTATGAAACCTGTCGCAGAACCAAGCTTGGACTCACCTTCCCGGTGGAGGTTAGCTCCACCTACGTGGAGTTCGGCGGAAAAGAATTCATGTTCAAGTTCGCGCGCGACATCACCCGGCGCAAGCAAATCGAAAAAGAACTGGGCGAAAGCAAGAATTACGTCACGGCATTGCTTGCCACCATGCCGGCAGGGGTTGTCGTGATCGATTCTGAAACCCAGCGCGTTACCGATGCCAACTCGTTTGCACTGGCTCTCATGGGACGAAAGCTAGGGCAGATGGTTGGCCAACTGCGTGATGAGTTCTTTTGCTCCGCCGAGGCAGCCGGCGGCCTCATCCGCGATAGTGATCGCAAGGGCGACTGCTCCGAGCATTTCCTCCTGAGGGCGGACGGGAGCCGCTTGCCCATTCTCAAGAATGTTCTGCCGCTGATTCGGCAAGGCCGGACGTATCTGGTCGAAGCCTTCGGGGATCTCACCGACCTGAAGCGCACGCAGTCCGATTTGCAGAAGGCCAAGGAGGCTGCCGAAGCGGCCGATCGGGCCAAGAGCGCGTTCCTTGCCAACATGTCCCATGAGATTCGCACACCCATGAACGCCGTGCTTGGTTATACCCAACTTATGCTCCGCGATCCGTCGCTCGGTGGGAAGGCCAAGAAGAACCTCAACATCATCAAGCGAAGCGGGGAGCACTTGCTGGCCCTGATCAACGACGTTCTTGCCATGTCCAAGATTGAGGCCGGACGGATGGAATTGAAACCGGTTACGTTCGACCTCTCCAGCCTTGTCTCGGATCTGGCCGCCATGTTCCGTCTCCGGGCCGAGGCCAGGGGACTCTCGCTCGAAGTGTACCTGGACGGCGACACGGGTCGCCGCATCGTGGCCGATCAAGGCAAAATCCGCGAGGTGCTGATCAACCTTTTGGGGAATGCCGTTAAGTTCACCGAATCAGGTTGGATCAAGCTTCGCGTATCCGTGGGGCCGCGCGCCGGTCACCCGCTCGCGCTGTCAATCGAAGTTGAAGACACCGGCGCGGGCATCGGGCCAACTGAGCAAGCCAAACTTTTCCGTCCGTTCGTGCAAGCTCAAAGCAGCATGCTATCGCAAAATGGAACCGGCCTGGGGTTGGCGATCAGCCGGGAATTCGCGCGCCTGATGGGAGGGGATATCACCCTTTCGAGCGAGGTGAACAAGGGATCCATCTTTCATTTTCAGATACCGGTAGAAGCGGACGCTTTTGAGCAAGTGTCTGAGCGGCCCGTGCCCCGGCGCGTCGTCGGTCTCAGACCTGGACCACCGGCTCATGTGCTGATTGTCGATGATGACGCGCGTGGGCGGGGCTGGGTCGCCGAGTTGCTGAAGTCGATTGGTTTTAAGGTTCGAGAGGCCGACCGGGGGGATGTTGCGATCCGGGTCTGGAGGGCTTGGAAACCACGACTGATCCTGATGGACATCCGCATGCCCGGGATGGACGGGCTGGAGGCCGCCCGCGCCATCAAGACGGAGGCCGCCATTACGCCACCGATCATCGTCGCGCTCACCGCCAGCTCCATGGATGAGGAGCGAGATCTCGTCATGCGAAGCGGTGTGATGGATGATTTTATCTCCAAGCCGTGCCGCGAAGACGAACTGCTGGAGAAACTTCGCACACACCTTGGTCTCGACTATCTATACCCGGACGAGCAGCCGGACATCGACACTTGTACCGCCGTTGCTCCGGCAGGGGGCGCCGAACTGCTTGCCGAACTGCCCACGGATTGGATTGATCAATTGCACGATGCCGTTTTGCAAGGCGACAAGGGCCTTTTGGACCAGCTCATCCGAAAGGTCGAAGAGATGAACGTCCCCGCCGCTCACTCCCTCCAGCCGATTGCCGATAGGTACGAGTATGACCTTCTGCTTCGTTGGTTCAATGACGCCCTGGAAGCCAAAACCCGAATGCTAGAGGAGTACACATAGCGTCAAAGCCAGCGTGATGGTGGTCGATGAGGACCACGCCGGCCCAATGCTTGTTCACTCACAGGCCGGTCTCGATCCTCTTACAAAGACGCGTGCAATGCAGCCGGGCTAATCCGTAAAGACTCCGGTCCAGGTGAAAGTACGTCCAGCGACTCACTCGACTCAAGCGGAACCTGAATGACGAACGTGGTGCCAACACCCATTTCGGTCTCGAACGCGACTTTGCCCCCATGCTTTTGCACAATCACTGAATGTGCCAACGCGAGCCCCTGGCCTGTGCCTTTGCCGACGTCCTTGGTAGTAAAGAACGGATCAAACACATGTTGGCGAGTCGCCTCGGGTATTCCGGTTCCGGTATCCTCTATGCGGATTTCTGCAAAGGAGCCATTTCGGCGAGTACTTATCGTGATCGTGCCTTTCGCGCCGGTACCTTTAACAACGTCGGAAATCGCATGGGCTGCATTCACAGTGAGGTTCACGATCACTTGCGTAAGTTCTCCGGCGAGACACGAAACCGTAAGATCCGGCTCGAAGTCTGTTGTCACTTCGGCACAGTACTTCCACTCGGATCTGGATACCAATACCGCATTCTCGATAATCCGGCGGATTTCGGCCATCGTCTCCTTTTCTTGACCGGGATGAGAGATTTCTTTCATAGAACCCACAATGCGGGCAATCGTGTCAACCCCTTCGAGCAATTGCCCAATGGCTTGGGGAATCTCTTCACACAGATAGTCGATATCGACGTTTTTCAGCACCGGGCCAAGTTCGGCTAATCTCGCTGACAACTCCTCGTCATTTTTACTGCTGGCGATTTTTTCTGAACACTGCAACACAGTGAATAGATCCCGGAAGGAATCCTCCAGGAACTTGCCATTATCACCGATGAACTGAACGGGTGTGTTGATTTCGTGTATGACTCCAGCAGCCAGTTGCCCTATCAACTCCAACCGGCGAGCCTGACTCAACTGGCGTTCTAGCAGGTCACGTTCTACCTGGTGGGCACGCCGCAACTGAAGATGGGTCTCCACACGAGCCTCTACTTCTCCGAACTCGAAAGGCTTCGTGATATAGTCAACGCCCCCGGAAACAAATGCCCGGACCTTATCTTGAGTCTCGTTGAGAGCGCTCAAGAAGATTACAGGGATTTCCCCGAGTTTTTTGTCGGCCTTCAGCCTTTCGCAAACTTCGAAGCCGCTCATCTCCGGCATCGTGATGTCAAGCAAAATGAGGTCCGGCGGGTGCTGCGTCGCTGCCGCGAGTGCCAGCCTTCCCAGCGGAAACGAACGTACCTCATGTCCTTGCTGCAATAGCATGTCTTCCAACAACTTTAGATTTGTGGGATTGTCATCCACGATCATGACGTAGCTTTGAGTCAACGCAAGGCTCCTTCACTGCAGGCGCGCGTTGGCTTCGAGGATGACATCGCCAAAGCGCGCCGATTGGTAGATGGTTGTGTTATCGGCACTTATCGGAGGAAAGACTATGCTGGACAGTGCTGATTTCAATCGGTCGTTCCTGCAGCGATATGTTCTGTATTCGGGCACATCCCCAAAAAGGGAAATTTTCATGCGTTTTAGGCTGTCGTGTGCTGCTTCCGCTGGTTTGCCCAGCTCTCTGATTCCGTGCCCTGGAAGAAGTAAACCGTTGCCTTCCCCGGCTCGGGTCGCGACAGCGTGTGTTGGGATTTGTCCAGCTTCACATCGAAGCTCACGTTCATGGGGCCGCAAGCCGCTGGAACAGAGGCGGACCGAGCCTGTGCAAATGCGGATGCCGCGAACAACCATGCCATGCATGCGATTCTCATCGGTTTTCCTCCGCGCGGGGAGCCTCCCACTCACAGAGATACCGGCTCGTCTAAATCTGTTGCATCTGCGCAGCTCAAAAAGGCGGGATGGGTTGCCTGCCCATCCCGCCTTTGTTTTCCCGCACGAACTTGCGCCGTCTTGCAGACCTATGCGTAGATGCCCCTCTGCTTGATGGTGAAGGCCACGCGGTCGATGGCCAGCATGTAGGCGGCGATGCGGTTGTTCACGTTGTGGGCCTCGGCGTAGCGCACCACATCGTCGAAGCTGTCGCGCAGAATCGTCTCCAGTTGCTCGTTGACGATGGCTTCCTTCCAGAAGTAGCCCTGCCGGTCCTGCACCCACTCGAAGTAGCTGGCGGTCACGCCGCCGGCATTGGCCAGGATGTCCGGCACGATGAAGATGCGCTTGTCGGCCAGGATCTCATCGGCCACGGCGGTGGTGGGGCCGTTGGCGCCTTCGACGACGATGCGCGCCTTGATCTGGTCGGCGTTGCGGCTGGTGATCACGTTCTCGGTAGCCGCGGGGATGAGGATTTCGCACTCTGAAACCAGCAGCTCCTCGCTGGGCATGGCTTCGGCGCCGCGGAAACCCAGGATGGTGCCGTTGCGGTACTTGTACTCGATCAACTGGTGAATGTCGATGCCGTTGGGGTTCGCCAGGCCGCCATCCCGCTCGGCGATGCCCACGATCTTGTAGCCGCGCTCCATCATCAGCCGGGCGGCGTTCGAGCCCACGTTGCCGAAGCCCTGAATCACCACACGGCAGGAGTCGATGGGCATGTTCAGGTAGCGCAGGCTCTCGTCGCACACCACCAGCACCCCGCGCCCGGTGGCCTCCAGCCGGCCGCGCGAGCCGCCGATGTTCAGCGGCTTGCCCGTGACCACGCTGGTTACGGTATGCCCCATGTGCATCGAGTAGGTGTCCATGATCCAGGCCATGGTCTGCTCGTTGGTGTTCACGTCCGGCGCGGGAACGTCCTTCTCCGGCCCGATGAAGTCGATGATCTCCGAGGTATAGCGCCGCGTCATGCGCTCCAGCTCGCCCAGGCTCATCTTCTTCGGGTCGCAGATCACGCCGCCCTTGGCGCCGCCGAAGGGGATGTTGACCACCGCGCACTTCCAGGTCATCCAACTGGCCAGCGCCCGCACCTCGTCCAGGGTCACATCGGGCGAGTAGCGGATGCCGCCCTTGCAAGGGCCCCGGGCGATGGAGTGCTGCACCCGGAAGCCGGTGAACATCTCGATCTGGCCGCTATCCAAGGTTACGGGAAAGTGCACGATGATCTCGCGCGACGGGGTGCTCAGCACCTTCCACAAATTGGGTTCCAGATTCAGTTTGCGCGCCGCAAAGTCAAAGCGGGCGCTCTGTGCCTCCCAGGGATTGATCTCCTGGTCCAAAGTCACTGCCGGGGTTGCAATTGCCATACACCTCTCCAATTTTCGATTGCCTGCCTCCAGGCGCGACGGATGCGACGGTCGCGCGGGACGATTCTCTCCCCACGTCCCACTCGCAAGGCTTAGATGCAGCAGGGTTCCCTCCCGTCTCGACGGAAGATTCCCCACCCGGCCCTCATCCTGTTCCCGCCCGCCGGCTGGTTCGGCTTGGGGATCGTTCCGCACAAGCCCAAACCCCAGTGAGTCTAGGCCCGCCAGACAGCGCCGTCAAGCCTGCCGGAACCATGATGAGAACCCCTTCCCGGCGCGGACTAACCCCTTCACCATCGGCTCCGAATCGGGAAACTTCGTTCAGAGTCGTGATGAGCCTGTCGATACAACCCAAAAATAGCTCGTCCACCGTGGTTGTTGCAGGATGCCGGCCAGTTGGGCACTGCCATGAAAACGCGTGGAATGAGGAACCCGCCTGACGCGGCAGGGCCTTTTGCGCAAAATGCGGCTCCAGCGCAGTTACACTGGTCTGAGTGAAAGCCCGAGTCCATCCCGTTCAGCCCAGCCGCAAGGAGTTTCTGGCGCTCGCCAAGGAGCACACTTTGGTTCCCGTCTGCCGCACGCTGACGGCCGACCTGGAAACGCCGGTGGGGGCATTCCTGCGCGCGGCGTGGCCGGAGCGGGAGTGCTTTCTGCTGGAGTCGGTGGAGGGCGGCGAGCAGGTGGGACGCTACACCTTCATCGGGCTGGCCCCGTTCAAACGGATTGTGGCTCGCGGGCGCGCGATCACTATTACCGAGGGCAGGAAGGTGACCCGCACGGAGGGCGATATCTTCGACGTGCTGCGACAGGCGCTGGGCGGGCACAAGCCGGCCCGGTTGCCGGGGCTGCCGCCGTTTACCGCCGGGGCTGTTGGCTTTTTCTCCTATGACGCGGTGCGCCAGATCGAGCGGCTGCCGGCGCTGGCCGCCGACGAGCTGGGAGTTCCCGACGCCTGCCTGCTGTTCTTCGACGAGGTGCTGGCCTTCGACCACGTGCGCAAGGAGATCTGGCTGGTGGTTACAGCCGACGTGACGCGCACCAGGCCGGCCGATGCCCCCGCGGCAGCCTATGACAAGGCCGTGGAGCGGCTCGATAAGCTGGAGAAGCGGCTTGCCCGTCCGCTGCCCAAACTGCCTGCACAGCACGGCGAGGGCAAGCTGAGGGTCAAGCACCGCACCCGCAAACGGGATTTCCTGGCTGCCGTGGCCCGCACCAAGGAGTACATCGCCGCCGGCGACATTTTTCAAGCTGTCCTCTCGCAGCGCTTCGACGTCGTGCCGGAAGCGGACAGCTTCCAGGTGTACCGGGCGCTGCGCACCGTCAACCCCAGCCCCTACATGTTCTTCCTGCGCTTTGCGCCGGAGGGGCCGCTGGGCGGGCTGCCCAACCAACCTGAAACCTCCTCCAAAAGGTCAATGGGGTCGGAGACCCTGGAGTTGGCGGGATCGTCGCCGGAGCTGCTGGTGCGCGTGCACCGGGGCAAGGTGGAGTACCGGCCCATCGCCGGAACCCGCCCCCGCGGCGCCAACGAGAAGGAAGACCAGGCCCTCGCCGACGAGATGCTCCACGACGAGAAGGAGCGCGCCGAGCACGTGATGCTGGTCGACCTGGGGCGCAACGACGTGGGCCGGGTGAGCCAGTTCGGCAGCGTGAAGGTGGAGCGGCTGATGTTCGTCGAGCGCTANNAGCGCTACTCCCACGTGATGCACATTGTGAGCACCATCGAGGGGCGCCTCAAGCCGGAACTGACGGCCGTCGATGCTCTGCGCGCCTGCTTCCCTGCCGGCACGCTCTCGGGCGCGCCCAAGGTGCGTGCCATGGAGATCATCGAAGAGCTGGAACCGGCGCGGCGCGGAACCTATGGCGGCGCGGTGCTCTACGCCGACTTCTCCGGCAACCTGGACTCCTGCATCGCCATCCGCTCCATGCTGGCCATCGGTGCCAAGGGCTACGTGCAGGCCGGCGCCGGCATCGTCGCCGACTCGGTGCCGGAGCTCGAGTACCACGAATCGATCAACAAGGCTCGGGCGGTGATTCGGGCGATTGACCGGGCGAGAGAACTGTAAAGGCAGGGATCGGGGATCGGTTGGGCTATTGAACCGGCGCGGGGCCTCCGAGAGCACGCGGAAAAATGACCAAACTCATGAAACTTCTGGCGCTCGCGCTTCTGGGGTCCGTTCCATCCGGCCATGTGCTCGCCGCGCAGATGAATTCGGACTCCTTGCGGCAATCCCTCCAAAATCGCGGCATCGTTTCAGCTTCCCGCCCCGCCCGCGCACCCTCCTCCGAGCCGCAAATACAGCTCCGGCCAGCGAGCCGGGCGGGTCGTGTGATCTGCGCCCTGACCGAATAGCCGGCTCAATGACAAAAGAACAACCTGCACAAGTGTGATGTAGCTCACAGCGAGCTGTTATTTCCCCTGCGTACCTTCGCTCAAGTAAGTCGGCGAAGCCCCTGAGCTTGTTCATACCCTCCCTCCTTCATCAGGGGCTTCTCCGGTACCTGCACAGCGAGCGAGGTAGGCATGGGTCACTCCATTTGGCAATCAATGCAGCAGAAAGGCTACAGCCGCAGAGACTTTCTCCAATTCTGCGCCGCGGCCGCAACGGTGGCCGGGCTGGGTCAAACCGGCGTCGCCCAGGTTGTCTCGGCATTCGACAAGAAAGAAAAACCGGCCGTTGTGTGGCTGCACTTTCAGGAGTGCACCTGCTGTAGCGAGTCGTTCATTCGCGCGTCGCACCCCATCGTGTTGGACGTGCTGCTGGATGTGTTGGATTTGAACTACACAGAAACCCTGATGGCGCCCTCCGGCTTCCAGGCGGAGAAGAGCCTGAGCGACACCATCGAGAAGAACAAGGGCAAGTACATCGTGCTTGTTGAGGGCGCGGTGCCCACGCATGATGAAGGCGTCTACTGCATGATCGGCGGCAAGACCGCGGAGTCGATTCTGCAGACCGTCACCAGGGATGCGGCCGCGGTGGTGGCCTGGGGCAGTTGCGCCTGCAACGGTTGCATTCAGGCGGCCAAGCCGAATCCGACCGGCGCCACGCCGATCTACAAACTCATAGACAAGCCGGTGATCAACGTACCCGGATGCCCGCCCATCGCCGACGTGATGATGGGTGTGGTCACCCACCTGCTGGTGCTGGGAACGCCTCCGGCGTTGGACAGCCAGAACCGCCCCCAGGAGTTTTATGGCCGCCGCGTCCACGACACCTGCTACCGCCGGCCCAATTACGACGCCGGCCTGTTCGTCGAGTCGTGGGACGACGAGGGCGCGCGCAAGGGGTACTGCCTATACAAGATGGGCTGCAAGGGGCCGGTCACCTACAACGCCTGCTCGGTGACCAAGTGGAACGACGGCGTCAGCTATCCCATCCAGTCCGGTCATAATTGCATCGGCTGCCCCGAGGCGGGCTTCTGGGACAACGGGCCGTTCTACCAGCATCTGGCCTCGTTCCCAGGCTTCGGCGTCGAGAGCACCGCGGATACGGTGGGCGCTGTGGTCGGAGTGGCCACGCTGGCCGGAGTTGCGGCCCACGCTGTGGTCACCAACATTCGCAAGCGCAAAGTGATTGCCGAAGTGCACGCTGAAGATGAAAAAAAGGAGTCGTGAGGGCCTATGACACGCGTAGTCGTCGATCCGATAACTCGCATTGAAGGCCACCTGCGGGTTGAAGCAGTGGTGGAAAACGGCGTCATCACCGACGCATTCAGCTCCGGCACCATGGTGCGCGGCATAGAGAAGATCCTCATCGGCCGCGATCCCCGCGATGCCTGGGCCTTCACCGAGCGCGTATGCGGCGTCTGCACCACGGTTCATGCCCTCGCCAGCGTGCGCGCCGTGGAAAATGCGCTGGGGATCACCATCCCCCCCACCGCTGAGCTGATCCGCGACATCATGATGACCACCCAGTACGTGCAGGACCACGTGATTCACTTCTATCACCTGCACGCGCTCGACTGGGTGGACATCGTCAACGCGTTGAAGGCCGATCCCAAGAAGGCCGCGGAGCTGGCGCAGTCGTATTCTAAGTGGGACAGGAATACCCCGGCATATTTTTCCGGTGTGCAGGACAAGATCAAGGCCTTCGCCGCCAGCGGGCTGGGCATCTTCGCCAACGGCTATTGGGGCCATCCGGCCTACAAGCTGCCGCCGGAGGTGAACCTGATCGCGGTGGCGCACTACCTTGATGCTCTCGAATGGCAGAAGGAAATCTGCAAGATCCACGCGGTGTTCGGCGGCAAGAATCCGCATCCGAACTACCTGGTGGGCGGCGTTCCCTGCTCCATCGACATGAATGAAGTTGCCGCCATCAACTCCGACCGGCTCAATATGGTCTCCCGCCTCATCAGCCAGGCGGATGAGTTCATCAACCAGGTCTACATTCCCGATCTGCTGACCGTTGCTTCCTTCTACAAGGATTGGGCTCAGTGGGGCGGCGGA
Source organism: Acidobacteriaceae bacterium (assembly GCA_003139795.1). Taxonomy (GTDB): domain Bacteria; phylum Acidobacteriota; class Terriglobia; order Terriglobales; family Acidobacteriaceae; genus Telmatobacter. The sequence continues at coordinate 10,944 of PLGM01000111.1, forward strand.
TTGACCAACTACCTCAGCTATGGCGAGTTCCCCACCAAGGGCTACGGCCAGCCAGAGTCGTTCAAGTATCCGCGTGGCGTGGTGCTCAATCGCGACCTGAGCACCGTTCACCCGGTCAACGCAACCGATTCCCAGGAGATCAAGGAATACATCGCGCATTCCTGGTACACCTACAGTGTCGGAGACAATGAAGGCCTCCAACCGTGGGCGGGCGAAACCAACATCAAGTACACCGGACCCAAGCCGCCCTTTGAAACGCTCGAGGGCCACGAGAAGTATTCGTTCCTGAAGACTCCGCGCTGGAAGGAAAATCCCATGGAAGTGGGCCCGCTGGCGAGGTTGCTCGTAGCCTTTGCCTCCGGCCGCACCGACGTGCAGGAGTTGGTAAAGGACACCCTGGGCAAGCTTAACGTTCCCGTGGCTGCCCTGTTCTCCACGCTGGGCCGCACCGCGGCTCGCGGCCTGGATGCGGCGCTGGCCATGATCTGGCTCAAGGAGTACTTTGGCCTGTTGATGGATCGCGTGAAGATGAACGAGGTCTCCACCTTCAACGGCCAGTTATGGGAACCCAAGAGCTGGCCCAGCGATGCCGAAGGGGTTGGCCTGGTCGAAGCTCCGCGCGGCTCGCTCGCTCACTATATCAGGATTCACAATGGCGCCATCGAGAACTATCAAATGGTTGTACCCACTACCTGGAACGGATCGCCCCGCGATGCCAAGGGACAGCGTTCGTCCTTTGAACAGGCTTTGATCGGCACGCCGGTGGCGAAGATCGATGAACCGGTCGAGATCATTCGCACCATCCACTCCTTTGATCCGTGCCTGGCCTGCGCCGTGCATTTGTACGATCCGCAGGGACGGCACCTTCACCAGGTTTCTTTCGAGTGAGGGCTATGAGTACCCATGGCATTGGCGTAAAGGACGCATTTCAACCGAATGGCGATCAGCCTATCGAGTACCGGCGCGTGTACGTGTGGGAACTCCCGGTGCGCGTCTACCACTGGATCAATGCGGTGGCCCTGGTGCTTCTCTGCGTCACCGGCTACCTCATCGGGGCGCCCATTCGCGCCTTCTACGCCGCTGAGGCCTATCAGCAATACTGGTTCGGATGGGTGCGTTTCATCCACTTCCTGGCCGCTTTCGTTTACGTCTTCAACTTCCTGGCGCGCCTTTACTGGGGCTTCGTCGGCAACAGGTACTCCAGTTGGCGTGCCTTCTTTCCGCTCAAGCCCGCACAGCGCCAGGAGATCGTCGACGTCGTCAAAGCCGACGTGCTTGAAACCAAGATGCACGGGCCCATCTCCACGGGCCACAATGCGCTGGCCGGCGTGATCTACTTCGGCACCTTCCTGGCGTTTGTCTTCCAGTCCATCACCGGCTTTGCCCTCTACTCCAGCATGAGCAACTCCTGGCTGCCGCGGATGTTTACCTGGGTCGTGCCGCTGATGGGCGGCGAGTTCGGCGTGCGCTTCTGGCACCACACGTTCCTGTGGTTCTTTGTCGTATTTGTCATCGTTCACGTCTATCTGGCCTTCTATCACGACTACATCGAGGGCCGCGGCACGGTATCCTCGATCATAGGCGGATGGAAGTTCGATCGGGTGGAGAAGCAGAAGCGTGGCAAGTAGTTCAACGGCCAATCAACAAAAGAAAACACTGGTGCTGGGCCTGGGCAACGTCCTGATGGGCGACGAAGGCATCGGCATTTATGTGGTCCGGGCTGTGGAACAGAAGTTGGCCGAACTCGGACTGCCCGGCGATGTGGAGTGTCTGGACGGCGGCACCGGCGGCTTTTCGCTGCTGGAGCCTCTGGAGAACGCGGACAACATTATCCTGATTGACGCGGCGGCGGACGGGAATCCCGTGGGAACGGTAACCCGCACCACGCCGCGTTTCTCGCGCGACTACCCGCCCACGCTCACCGCCCACGACATCGGCATGAAAGACCTGCTCGACATGTTCTATATCCAGGGCGGGCAGCACGAAATCGTGCTCTACGCCATCACCATCGACCCCAAGCAGCCAATAAGGATGAGCCTGTCAAACGAGGGCGAAAAATCCGCTGCGCTCGCCGTTAGCCAAATCATCACGGAGCTGCAAGCAAGCTCGCCTTCGCGGTAACGACCCGTCGCAGGTCCAAATTCTTGCATCTTCGTCGCCCGCCCTGGAAGACCGAAGCCCGCTCCCGCATAAGCGCACCACTCAAGAATCTCAAATCGGGGGTATCATCGGGGAATCTCTCCAAGGAGGCCGATTGACGTGAATACTCTCATCAGCTGTTCGATCCGCCATCAGTTCGCACTTTCAGCGAACCACGCTCTCTCCGGGCTCGGATCCCTGCAGCCCACTGTTCGGCTCTTCTACCTTGGCTTTGGTCTTTTCGCGCTAATCATCATCGGGGCCGTGGTATTCAGCCGGAACAGCGGCGGAAAGCGCTCAGCGACCCTGGCAGCGATTGCCCAGGAGATCGGGTTCACCTTCAAAGGAACCAACAGGAGCAACGAAGCTGAGCTGCTGCAAATGGCGCCGACGCTCTTGACGGGCGGCTGCCGATACAGCAATGTGATGACGGGCGACATCGCCGGCATGGAAGCAATCGTTTTCGATTTTCTGGACGCCATCAACAGTGCCGAGAGTGCCGGCGCGTTCGCCCATACGATGGCAGCGTACCGGCACAACGCCACGCTTCCCTATTTCGACATGGGTCCGGTGCCCATTCTCAATCGATACCTCTCCATCCCCGGATTTATCCACTTCGAATCCCAACCCGACTTTGCGCGCCGCTATTTGCTCAATGGGCCCGATAAAGACAAAATACAGGGGCTATTCTCTCCCGCCCTGCTGAAATCCCTCCTCGATTTGCCTCCCCAAAATAATTGGCATATCAAGGGAGATGGCGACGTGCTCATCCTGTATCGCGAGGGTAAAATTGTGCGCGCCAGTGGAATTCGCAAATTCCTCGACGAATCCTCCTCCATCGCAAAAGCCTTCTTCAGTCTTTCCGGCCTCAACAACCCGTCGGCCTAAGGAGACTCTGCACAAG
>PLGM01000164.1:0-9849 GCA_003139795.1 Acidobacteriaceae bacterium
AATGTCGAGGCCGTTGACGGTTATTCAGGGTCATCTTCAAAGACTTTGGCCGTGCTGATATTGTTGAGCGGGCCAAAGTTCGCGCGATAGCTTGCCTCCTCGGTACATTTTGAAGCGGGCCAAAGCAGGCGCGTGCACATCCGTTACGACTCGCTCTACGCATACTGTGGTGGCGGGTACTCCGACGATGGGGACGATTGCGACGACAGATTCGCCTACGTGCTCTCCACCGCCGCAGCGTGGAAGGGACCAATCGGGTCCGGGAGCATCACCATTGAGCCCGTCACTGTCTCTGCATCGCGTCTCATTCTTTCGCCCGCCGGCCGCTTCCTTCGCAAGGGCTCTGAGTTTGTCTGGAGTTTCAGTAACCTGAAGCCCACCCGCGCCGACGACATCGTGGTAAACCTGAATAACCACTTCTCAACCATTGCCGTGTATGGGGAAAGCCCCGACCCCGACGCGCAGAATTTGAGCTTCTACACAGCCGAAGGCGGGAAGTATTTCTACCTCCATTCCCATTTCGTCCCCCACGGCGACGCGGCCTCGCCGGAGTACTCTGCGTCGCAGGTCGTTTCCAGCATCCCCGATACGGCATGGCACACCCCGCATACTCCCGGAATTGGTGATGCCCTCTCCCTTGAGATCACCAAGCCAGACCATATCGACCAGGTTGGCATCATTCCCGGTTGCGGCTCCAAGGAACAGGATTGGTTCGGTTCCGCTCGGATCAAAGCGATTGAGGTAGTCGTCAACAACAAGTACACCCGCCGGGCCCTTCTTCCGGATGAGTTCACCTTCCCTTGGCCTGAGTCACATAAGGCGTACGAATGGATCGACCTCCCGCCGTACCCTGGTAGGCCCGAATCAATCCGTCTCGTCATCCGCAGCGTTTACCCCGGCACCGCCGACCAAGTCACCTGCATCGGAAAGGTCGTGCTTCGCCAATGGTTAAAGACGAGACCTGCCGTCAAGAGTGGCATCGACGGCCATGAATTGCCTTGAGGGTTGATTCCGTCTGGCCCACGGCCTGCCGGGTGCTTACGGCGAAGCAATGGGACTACCGCGAAATGGGATGCGACCAGCAATCTCGCGCCTGGAGAGGTAACGACAATATAACCCGAATCACAGTGTATGCTGGCTAAGTCGAGACGAAGATCGTCGTCGGGGTTTGGGCTCATCGCTGATCTAATGCAGAAGGTGATTACTCGCGATTTGGAGCTGAAAGAGTGACATTGCGGACGAAGGAATATGGGTCATCTGGGTGATCTCCCCAACCTTTACCCGATGCATTTGCCAGTTCTGTGAGCCTAGCAATATCCGTCTGGCGAATGGAATTCGTTACTTCATGTCTTGATTTATCCAGTACCTTGGCTCCAACTGTCTGCAAGTATTCAGGTGCCGCTACAGCCTCAACCAGAACCTTTCCAGATCCGGCCCAATGGCGATCTTCGCCATTCTTCTTTACGCCGGAAATCCAAAAGGACTCACCGGTTTCCATGTCAACATAATTACCTCCCATTTCGGCGCGCCGCTGGCCCTTGAGCTTCATCAATCCCCGCCCATCGAAGTATAGGGTCCGGCCGGTCTTTGATGATGTCACGTAACCGATCCAAGCAGGGCCGTTATCGGAATGGCCGCTCTTAAGCTCAATGTACCTGAGAGTCTTCACAGTTCACAGTGTGCCACAACAGCAAGAAACTAACAATTAACTGGTTTCAGAGTCGATACTAGAGACCGGCAATCCAAAGGGACCTCGCAACTGGATAGGTCCCGTCCGATCCGGAGACGAAATGCTCAAGATTCCACGAACGTCCGCTACAATTCTATTGTGAATTGGCTATGACTGGAATGTGCAATCTGTCGTTCGTGATCGAACCACTGGAAAAGGGGGCACCGGCACTTTCGGTGGTGCCTCTGGTGAATGAAGTTCGGCTAACGCTGATGATTGGGGAATTTGAGCGTGAGCACAATTATGAACCTGCTGGTGGATATGCGGGATTGGTCCCAAGTGCATTCAACTTCGGTCCTCTGGACCGTTACTTTATGGCTGAGACCCGAAGTGAAGCCTACGACAAGATCGGCTACTACCTGCTTGGATGCAATTGCGGCGAGGTAGGCTGTTGGCCGTTGACGGCTCGGATCGCGAAGGGCGCACAGCAGATTCGTTGGGAAGGGTTCAAACAGCCTTTTAGGCCTGAACGCGATTACTCCTCGTTCGGACCCTTTGCCTTTTCTGTTGATCAATATCGCCGGACGGTTATTGAGTTGGCCTCGGTGTTCCTTGGAGCCTAATCAACAATAAACAGGTTGTCGGCCTAACCTCCTTTCGTCCATCGATGGTATCGCCGGCACACAAAGATTACCCAGCATTGCCGGAAGAAAGGGCGGTTTGGATAACGACGAGTTGAAAAGTTGGTACTTAAATCTGTCGGACTCCGGCAAGCAGATATGTCTGTCCCTTGTTTCTAATCAGCTCACGGTTCATGGCCGATGCTTTGGCCTCGACCTAACTGAAGTCGAGCACATCAAGGCCTTCAAGGGCTTAAACGAACTTCAACATCAACTAAGCGGTCACGTGGCGGCAATAGGAATGAAGCACGACAGATACCCTGATGAAGTGCTGTGGAACATACTCAACGAAAAGGCTGCCATGTACGGTCTACTCGCTCATCTGGAGCAGTCGTTCAAGTTCGTAAGGGCCAGAGATTTTTGGAGAATTTGAAAGCAGCCTACTACAACTGGGTTAACCGGACACCGAGTGAGTTAGCGGCTCTGCGGAGAGACTTCCACGTAACGGAACTCTTTCCCACTTAGCGATTGACCGAAGCTATGCGCTCAGGGCAGCACCATAAGATCCTACTTTTTCATTTCATCCACTCGACAGCATCGTCTGACCAGCTATGGTCGGAGCCTGGCCAGCAGCCTGGAGTTTGATCCGGAAAATTGGGAAAGTTCGTCCGGCAGTATCCTCGTTCCGCTGAGAAGTCGAATGCCGCGTGCGAGTACCCGTTTATCAGCAAGGCGCATCTGAGTCCATCCTCGGACCAGACAATTGACAGGGTTGAAAGTCGATCTCGATCAGTGACGTTTGCGACATTATAAATTTGGACTGCATCGAGAATCATGTTGTCAGATCGGGTTAGATCGACGGCGTAAAAGTATGCTGTCTCGCCGTCATCCTCGAAAAATGCGCTGTTGGGTTGCCTTGGCGCATCACAGGCCACGAAGACACCATCCCCAGGTTGGAATGTCTGCTCTACCATTGTCCCCATTGTCGCAGATCGATTCGTGATCTATCCATGCAGTTGAGTTATCCATTTGCCCGAATGGAGGCTAACAGATCGAGGCACTCCACCTCGAACTGCACCGGCTACCCTTCCCCGACCCAGTCCTGAGCCGGGCAACCCGCCCGCCGAGGGGTATCCCGATGCTCTGTCCGAGCGCCGACCATCCTCTCGGAACCCTAAAGAAAGTACTCGCGGCGTGCCGCGCTGAGAGCTACGGTGCGGGTTGTCAATCGACTCGCGACTCCCGGAAGACCCAAATTCATCGATGTCGGCCACATACCGGCAGCGCCAGCGATGCAATCCTCGTTTTGCCAGAGTGTCGCCAGCCGATTTTTTCGTAGGCGCTACCGCTTTCGGGCTCTGTACTCGAATTGATTGCCGTGTTCAAGCCGACCACTTTCTATGACCCAATGCACGGCGGCCGGATGGCACTTTACCCAGCAACGCCGCCTGACGATGGATAATGTTAAACATGATTCGACGCTCGATCTGGTTGTGTCTCTTTCTGGTTGCTATCAGTGTTCTGCCTGCCACCTCCGCAGAAACTTCAAATAGGGTCAGCCGAATTGTCATTCATTCGGGTTGGGGCGGCCTGGGTACGCCGCAGAACGCCAATGTGACAATCACTCGTGGCAAGGACGGGTTTGTTCGCGACGGAAAGGCCGTGGACGGCGCGCTGGTGGATGATCTCGTCCGTTCACTGAGGCACCCCATGATCGCCAGGCCTGAGATGGAAAATCTAGGGATCACCGAGAATTGGCTCGGTGCGCACCTGAAAGCGGTCGAGGACCGAATGCCCGGAGCTTTTCCCGGTGCATTGCCGACCCAACAGCACCTGTTTGAATCTACCTATACCAATCTCGGCGCGATGGCTGGTATTGTCCCCGACCTCTTTAGATATGCGAGCTTTGATGACAACCCATATGCGGAAGTGGAAGTAGATTTCGAGGACGGATCAAAGCTCGCAGCGAAATCTTACTCGTACTATGCCTTCATGATTCCCTGGATGATGAACGGAGATAAAAACTCATGCACCTTCAATGCCGCCATTTCTCGTGCCGTTTCGGCTTTGTTACCGATCAAGAGTCCGAACAAAGAACGGCTGGACGGGGCTGGATTCGATTCGAGCCTGGGCGAAGCTACCATGAGACGGATCGAGGACAAGTGGAAGATGCTCGGCGTTGAGGGGCGAGCAGAGCCTGCGCTTGCATCTCTGCGCAAGGTCTATACGGTAGAGCGCGCAGACATCAATTCCTATCATGATGTCTATTTTGGCAGGCGTTGGGAAGCGAAAGGTCCACATGAAAGCAACTTGCAGGCGACCCTCCAAAAGGCGAGCTTTCCAGCAAACGTACACGAACACCTTGTCTTGGAATATGAGGCCAATAGAGTAGATGGCCTTGATGAGTTCTTAGCCAACGGAACAAAATATGAAACTCTTGCGCTCTCGGTCCCTTGGTTGAACAAGTACATCCAAGAGAATCCGAAAGAAATGATGACTCTGGTTTACGTTCATGGCAAATCGTTCAGCGATCATGCGTTAGAGAGCTTTGCAGCAGACATGAAAGCACGTGGCCGCGAGGATCTGATTGCAATTGTGCGTTCACAGCAGTCCGATATAGCGTTGCTCAAGATCGGCTTTGTCTACTGGCTGCTGTTTCCTGACCATCACATGATGCTCTGGAGATATGAGGGGCCGAGAGGATTCCTCAATTGGACTCAGAGGGATTTTCCTGAGGGGCGATGCGGTGAATACTACCGGGTCAACAATGGCGGATGTTCAGGGCGCGAGATCAGTCCCGACGGAGTTCTTCTGCCTGATGCACAGCCGCGTGACGTGGCCTGCGTTGCAGCGTGGCACAACAGTCATCCTCAGTCCATACAATCCGGTGATGCGCTCTTTGATGTAATGGACCATGGACGCGGCGGATACATCGATCTCACGGGCAAAGTTGTGATCCCGCTCTGCTTTGATGATGTGGGGGAATTCTCGGAAGGGCTTGCCAGATTTGAGCGTGATGGCAGATGGGGATATCTGGACCTGGTCGGAAACATTGCAATACAGCCGCAATTTCCGTGGGCCGAAGACTTCCACGAGGGCCTTGCACATGTGCAAGCAACCGGGGAGGCGCTGGGGTATGACGGACGGTGGGGTTACATCAACAAAGCCGGTGAGATGGTAATTGCGCCGGGCGCAAAGCGAATGATTGACGACGACAACGGCATCGAGACTGCATTCCACGATGGCCTTGCGATGGTCGAAGTTGAGGGAGAAGAAATTCCGCCGAGAAAAGGATTTATCGACAAGACGGGTAAGGTCGTCATCCCGGCGCGCTTTACTTATGTCTACCCATTCTCCGAGGGGCTTGCGGCAGCTACAGAGTCAGAATCGGGCGACTCTGGTTGGGGTTTCATCGATAAAACCGGGAAGTGGCTTGTTCCTCCGAGCTTTGCATGGGCCAGCAACTTTGAGTCAGGAGTTGCTCCAGTAGACAACAAGACGAATTGTTCATACATCGACAAAACTGGAACCGTTGCGCTGAGTATGCCAGCGCCAGGCAGCAAGAAGAGCTGTACGATGGCATGGGGCGACTTCAACAACGGACTTTCACGGTGGCTGTTTGGCGAGAAATACGGATTCATCGACCGGACCGGAAAGACGTTGATCTATCCACAGTTTGATCTGACCGATGGTTTCTCCGAGGGGCTGGCTGCGGTCGAGATAGGGAAGAAATGGGGTTATATCGATACCACCGGCAAGATGGTCATCGAGCCTCAGGATTGGTCCAGCGCCAAGCCCTTCCATAATGGACTCGCCCAAGTAGTTACGCATGGACGATGGGGATATATCGATAAGACAGGAAAATACGTGTGGGGTCCAAGAGCGCAGGGAGATGATTGATTCCGTCTGCGTACAATTCATGAATGATGCAAGCAGGGACTCTCTGACCTTCTTCAGATCGAACAGATCATGCAATTCTGCCATCGCATCTGAATCACTGGTAACTCTGCTTTTCGGCCGATCTTGGAAACCCCGCGGGCTCCACGACGGGCCGGTTATTTCCGACAATACGACTACAATGTGGAGAATGGGCAACGCAGGGGCGCTCTCGGGCTATTACTTCACAGGAGCTTACGTTGAGTTATGTGACGCGTTGAGTTCTTTACGCTTGAAGATGGTAGCGACAGTAAGCAAGAGAATGGCGGCCATATCTACTCGTGCGGTCCAGACAATCCAGTCTTGCGCTTCCACGACATACCAATAGAGATTTTGGCGGTAATCGCCAAGGTGACGTTGATAGTCTACCGCATAGTCATATGTGTTACCGCGAATGACATTCATGCCTAACCAGATCGCACCAAGCATTGGCAAAAGCAGAACTGAAGTCCATAGCAGCGAACGCCAGATGCTTTGGGAACCACGCATTTGCACACGCCATGTATGCGCCAACAGGACAAAGGAAGTAATCGAGACAAGCATTCTGGCGTTCTGTGAGTCCAAAAAGAAAAACACCAGCACCGGCAGAGCAAGCGCGGTCAGTAGGCTCCAATACCTACTCCAGAATCTAGCGCGGCGGATTTGATCGAGCATCTTCACTACAACGGAGATTCCTTTGCTTAGGCTGAACTTCTATTCTAGCTGGTCGGAAGCATTGCTGTTCCGAGACGATAAGCAGCTGCTCTGTAGTGACATGAGCCGAATCCCGTCCAGTCATACTTGGCGATGGTGCAAGCGAGAATCTAGACCTGTTGTCGCAATCCAGAGCTCCCAGTCATTCCAAGTAGAAGGACAGTCAGGGTGTTGCCCCCGCCTGCAATAAAACAGACTTTACTTCGTCGTGTTTTCCAACTCCTGCCGCACTTAGCGCGGTCCCTCCCCGCTCGGTCTTTCTGTTTACGTCAGCCCCGTTCGACAGCAGTGCCCGAACCACATCCAGATGACCGTCTAGCGCGGCCAACATCAGCGCAGTTGTCCCATCGCTCAACGCGGCATTTGCGTTAGCGCCCCTCGCCAAAAGAACCTGGAGAGTAGCCAGTTGTCCATCCTGTGAAGCAGCGAGCAGCGCTGTAGCTCCATCAAACTTCTTTGCATTTAGGTCAGCACCTGCGTCGAGCAACACCTTGACCGCATCTGGATTTCCATGAGTCGCAGCGAAGATCAAGGGGGTCGTTCCTTGGTCAGTGGTCTGCTCGTTCACCCTGGCATTAGCGGCGAGTAGCGCGCGCACGACATCGACATTGCCCTGTTGGGCCGCGAACATCAGTGCTGTCCCGCCATTCAAGGTTCGAGTATTCGGATCTGCGCGGTTGGCGAGCAGTAGCCGGACCACATCGGGGTTGCCACCGAGACAGGCGGCCGCCAGAGCGGTCGCACCATCGGATCTAGCTAAAGTAACGCCCGCCCCGGCTGCGATGAGCGCCCGTACCACGTCAAGGTGCCCTTCCATTGATGCTGCCATCAGTGCTGTAGTCCCGTCTTTGGCTCGGAAATCGACAACGCTACCTTTGGCAAGCAGCACCTGAACCAGATCCAGATGTCCATTCTTCGCGGCAAAATAGAGTGCATTGAGACCTTCGTTGTCGATAGAGGTGAGGTCGGCTCCATTACCGATCAGTTCCTTGAGCACATCCGCGCGCTTACAGCAAGCAGCGACAATTAGTGGCGTTGCGCCATCACTCCTTCTTACATCAACGCGCGCGCCATGCGACAACAGCAACTTGACCATTTCAAGATTGTCGCGCTCGATGGCTAACAGGAGCGCGGTTGTACCTTTGCTGCCTCTAGAGTTGACATCAGCCTTATTGGCGAGCAACGCCTCAGCTACGGCTATTTGACCCTCCTGCGAGGCCCACATCAGCGCAGTCCAGCCGTCGTGATCGGGGAGATTGACATCCGAGCCATGGGCAAGCAGTGTATTCACAACTTCAAAACGGCCACGTTGCGAAGACAGCGAAAGTGCAGTTTCTCCCTCAATCCCTTGGAGATTAACTTCTGCCCCTTTTGCGAGCAGGAGTCCCACGATCTCGATATGGCCTTCTTGCGAGGCCCACATCAGTGCGGTTTCTCCCTTCTGCGTTCTGGCATCGATCGCAGCTTTTCTGTCGAGCAGAGCCAGTACGACATCGGGATGATCGGATCGGGATGCCATGAACAGCGCAGTCTCTCCGTCATTATCCTTGGCATCGATCTCGGCGCCTTTGCCGACAAGTGCCTTTACAACTTCAAGTTTGCCAAAGTAAGCGGCCCATACCAAGGCTGTTCCGCCATTCTGGCTCTTGGTGTTGACATCGACCCCGTTCGCCAAGAGTGCTTGGACACGTGGTAGATTGCCTTTGCCCGCCGCATTAAAGAGATCGTCTTCTTGCGCGTTTGCGAATAGGGGCACTTGAAAACAGACAAACATCAGTAGAATAGCGGGAACTAAAGATGGCTTCTGCATGGGCTTCACTTTCAACCGAAGATTCAGGATTGCCCGACCGTTGGAACAACGCAAGAATATCAGAAATGCCAATAAACAGTTCGGTGTTTGTTATGCAAGCTGACGCTTGAGCCGTCGTCGTCTTCGGTCAAGAGTAAGGAAACTTTTCTGCAAACGACACATGAGCCTGACCACCCATTGGCCGGGCGGGAGCCGAACGCCCTGCAAACAAATCCAAGAGTTCTGGGCTAGCAATCGACCAAACTTCCCCGACCTGGTCCGTTGCCAGCCCCGATCAGTTGCCTGGGCGAAACTCTGGGAAGAGATGAATCGCCGGCCACTCATCCAGAATGACGGCGAGGCGCGTTGGCCCAGTGTGTGTCATGGTCATTTCGCCTGCTTTCTGCGATGATGGGACAAATGAACGCTCCTGAATACCCTGATGCCGTAGACCTAAGTCTTGTTGGAACGTACTCGCCGCTGGCGAAGGCCGGGGGAGGATACGTCTGGGATGACGTTCTGGAGTATCGGGTCTGGTGCCATCCAGAACGCGGCGCTCCTGATGAGGAAGAGGGCAGCGACTACTATTTGGCCTTTGCAACATACGCTGAGGCTGTGGCATTTTTCGAGAGCACTCTGGGAGCAGAGAAGCCGCTCGCGCTTATTCGGCAGGTTGAATACATCGATGAACCCCTGTCCGGCGAGTACCGCCATGTCAGGGATATTCGTATTGCCGAGTGGCCAGTGGAGTTTCTTCGTCGCCCTCGACGGACTCCAAATACTATCCCGGACTTCCTATCGCCTAACGCACCAAGCAACAGGCTCGATAGGGTCGCGTTGACTACGACCTTTCCACCCTCGCTCCAACCGTTCGGGGAACCTGTCTCCTCGCGGTACTCCAGCACGATTCCCATCGCGGCGGCTGCGGACTCAAGGCGGGGCAGTAGAGATTCGCCTCCGGCCTGGGCGCGGTGGTCGAGTTCGGGAAGCGGCTTGCCTTCGGTGTCCGCGATGTCGAAGACATGGGTGACGCGGAATCCGCACAGCCTCATCTCGGAGACTCTCTCGCCTTTCCGCATCTTGTCGGCTTCCTCGGCGGTCTGCTTGCGGACGCACGGGGCAAGGATCGCAATCCCCTTCGC
>PLGM01000164.1:9884-10707 GCA_003139795.1 Acidobacteriaceae bacterium
GTTGCATCGGTCATGGTGGCGAGAGTGTTGATACTGTCGGTGATGGAGTCGATGAGAGTCTTTGATCTGTCGTTTTGCATTTTCCTATCTCCCTGAATTACTTGACCTTACTCTTTCAGAATAATACATATATGATGTATTTNNTTCTCGCCTTGTGGAATCGAGACGCTCGTCCGAGCGCATTTCCTTTCAAAGTGTGAGGGGGCGTTGCGGGGATTTCTCCCCGCTGGGGTGGGTAGCGGAGAACTCGAAGGGGTCGAAGCGAGGGAGGGACGCCAAGCGCCCCTCCCCACAAATAGGACGGATGCTAACGAGAGAGCAAAGCAAGGCGGCGGGTGGGTTGAGGAGTGCAGGTGAATCCGTTCTGTTTCAAGGCTTTCTTAACGGTGCGGTCGATGTAGGCATCTTGATCTCGTTGAGAGCGGTTTACGAACGCGGATGTAGAGGTATGGGCACGGATGGTATCGCTGATTTCGGATTCGGAGACGCCTCTTTGCAGTCCGTAGGTGGCATAGGAAAGATCTGCCTTGTGCCGTTCGCCTTGAGCGGGAAACAGATTGGCGAAGTGGGAGTATTCGAGAAGTTGAAATTCGGGCCGTGGATATTTCTGAAATCCGATGCGTATCTCAGTAGACCTCTTCACATCCTTCAACTGCTCTAGCAGCCGGTCCTCGACTTCGGAGAGCACCTCGTGGGTCTTCTCATAGATGACGCCTTTGGAAAGAGCGAATTTGAGTTGCGAATAGGGAAAGAGCCCATTTGCGAGTCTGTACAGAGGTTTTGGATTGGTGAAGCCGGCCAGGCGGCCGAAGTGCCGCCAGTC
>PLGM01000409.1 GCA_003139795.1 Acidobacteriaceae bacterium
CTTTCACCACAGGCTGCTAAGGGGGATTCATCCAGGTTTCCTCACTGACCATAACAGGCCGGACCGGGGGATGCGAACCCCGGCAGCCATGACCCCGCGGAGGAGTCTCGAAGGAGGGGTTGACAGGATGTAAGTATCTTGGTACATTGGTATCAAGATAACAGGAGGCGCACATGGCGCAAGAACAACAAAATCGCGAACCCGTGGTAGTCGAGCGCGTCCAGACCGGCGTCCGGATGGAAAAGCGCTTGTTGAAGGTGCTCAAAGCCGTCGCCGAGCAGAAGGACCTCACCCTCGGCGACCTGCTGGAAGGAATCGTCCTGCACGCCTTCGAGGGCAAGGCCGTTCCCTTCTCCGCACAAACGCTCAAGGATATCGAGCAGTTCAAGTCCATCTATGGCATGACTTTGAAGGCCGCCGACAGCCACAACCTGAAGGAGCGGAAAAGATGAAATGCGTTCTGACCCTCATTGCCGCCGGGGGACCGGCCGTGCCGGCGTCAGGCGATCCACGACTATCTTGTCCGCGGCAAACGCGGCAACCGGCATGGAGGCCGATCGAAGGCTCTGAAGCTCGAGAATTTTTTGCAAGGCCCCAACCCTCTCTGTCCTGCTTGACAGCCCCCGGCGCATGAGACTACAACACGCTTTCACCACTCGCCACACCGGAGGACCCATCCTATGCATTCGTCTGACTCAAATGAAAGCTCACCTGCGCGCCGCAGGTTGCTTGGCGCCATGGCTTCCGTAGCCGGAGTCTCGGCCGTCGGCCTGCTGGGCCTGAACGCCACCGGGGCCGCGGCCAGCGCGCCTGCCGCGGAGGGCGCCATCCCCGCGCCTCCCGAGCTCATTCCCGCCGGGCCGGAGGAACTTCTGGCGCAGGCCCGTCTGCGCAATTACAAGAACCGCCGCTCCTCAAGTTGGGACCGGACGGGCGGCAATGACGACTGGGTCAGGGTGGAAGCAGGCAACACGGCAACGCTATTGGATGTGGCGGGGGCCGGGGTAGTCACGCACATCTGGTTCACCATCAACTCCGAGGATGAGATGCACCTGAAGAATCTCGTCCTGCGCGCCTGGTGGGACGGCGAATCCACGCCCTCTGTCGAGGTCCCCATCGGCGACTTCTTCGGTCTGGGCCTGGGCGAGTATTTCACCTATCAATCGGCTTTGCTGGCCGTTGCGCCCATCAAGGCGCTCAACGCCTACTTCCAGATGCCGTTTGCAAGTTCGGCCCGCCTCACCCTGGCCAACGAAGGCAAGGTCCGCACCGACAATCTCTACTTCGCCGTCGACTATGTGACGTTGCCCGCCCTTCCCGGCGACGTGGGCCGCTTTCATGCGCAGTATCGCCAGGCCGCTCCTTGCAGGATCGGTCCCGGCATCAACGACGGCAAAAACCTGAGCGGAGCGGACAACTACGTCTTCCTGGAGGCCACGGGCAAGGGGCATTTTGTGGGTGTGACCCAAGCCGTCGAGCAGAATCGGGACGGTTGGTTCGGCGAAGGCGACGACATGATCTTCATCGATGGCGACGCGCTGCACACCATCAACGGCACTGGAACCGAGGACTACTACAACGGAGCCTGGGACTTTGGCGGCCAGGCTTTTGCCAATATGCACCAGGGCGCGCCTTACATCGTGGACCCGGAGCGGCTCGGCGGCCGCTATTGCCTCTACCGCTGGCACACCGAAAGCCCCCTCGCCTTTGAGAAGTCGATTCGCGTGACCATCGAGCACGGCACTGCCAACGATCGCTCCGACAATTTCTATTCGACGGCCTACTGGTACCAGACCGAGCCGCACGCGGCCTTCCCTGCCCTGCCTGCACCCGCGGATCGAGTTCCCAAGGTGTTCAGGGTAAGTGGGGGAGCGGCGCCGGCGGCGGCCAGCTAAGCGGTAACCAGAAGGCCGGCCTCGGCCTCAAAGGCGGGCTCGGCCGTCACGCCACTCAAAAGAGACGCAACGACGTCCGCGGCGCTGTAGCTCTCGCGGCCCGGAGCCAGAAACTGCGCCACGGTATTAAGGTCGTCGCCGATGGTGACCAGGGCCGGCTCCGCGACCGCGTCCTTACGCATCTGCGCATAGCCAATGTTGGCCAGCAGCGCATTGCACAGGCATTTTCTTCCCACCGTCTCCTCGATCTTGCCGCCCTTGGACAGGTAGTTCGCCACCGGCTCTGCCGAGCAGCGGTACCCGATGTTGCCGTCCGGCGCCGCATACGGCTCCCTCAGCAAACCCACATCGCAGACGCGCTTCCGCGCCGCGGCGACCTCAGGATCGGAATAGGTGCCTTGCAGCAGGGCCACCTTGAACGGAAATCCAGTAGGGGAAGCCAGCGGATCGGTAAACACCTCGCCCGTTCCCGTCATCGCCTGGGCCAGAAGCCTCTTCTTCAGGTCGGGACGCAGACCGGATTCCCGGCTGAACGCAAAGGCTGTGCCCACCTGCACGCCCGTTGCGCCCTGCTCCAGCGCCTCGCGCAGTTTCGCGGCGTTTCCATACCCACCCGCCAGCCAGAAAGGAACGCCCAGCGCCACCAGATCCTGAATATTGACCCTATCCCGCTCGCCGTAAACCGGTTCTCCGGTGGCATTCAGTTGCAGCTTGCCGCGCGGCGGCGCATTATGCCCGCCTGCCGTTGGGCTTTCGATCACCAACCCCTCCACCCGGCCGCTGGCTCGCCTGAGCATGGTAGTGGCCAGAGTGTTGGAGGAAACAATGGCCAGGAACCTTGGCCTATGGAGCACGGGGAGCCAGCCCTCCGCGTATTCGGCTGCATCGAGGCGCATCTCAGTATCCTGCCCCGGCAATGCTCCCATCACCGCCAACTTGTATTCGGCCGCATGGTGCGCCGCAAAGGCGTCCAGCACGCCGGGAATGTGCAGCGGAATGCCCGCGCCCATCAGCACATAGCCGACTCCGGCCAGCATCGCGCCGTAAATCGAAGCCAGGTGTGGAATCTGCACCTTCTCAAGAAAATTGATCCCGACCGGATTCTTGTGGCCTTCCCGCGCCAGAAAGACCTCGACAAAGTTGCTCACCATGCACAGCTCGACCAGCTTGCGCGGGTCCCGCCGCTGGTGCATGGGCATGGCCGGATAAGGCGTTCCGATGGGTTTGCCGCCGGGAACAAAGTACTCCTGCCAGATGCGCCTGGCCATCTCGGGGAAGGGGAAAGCCTCCAGTCCCCGGCGCATATACCCTCCCTCGTCGCCATCGGCGAGCCGGCGCACAAAAAGCGAGTCGAGCGCCGTGCCGGAGACCACCCCGAGCTGGCCGAGTTTGGCAACCGCCTGGGCCAGGCGCCAGTTGGAGACGCCCACGCCCATGCCGCCTTGAATGATCTGGGGAAACTGCATCATGTCTAAATTCTTTCACAATTCCGCATAAACCCAGCTACTTTCTCATAGATTAGTCACAAGAATGAAACGGCGTGGACCCTTTTTGCTCAGAAATGTCCGATTGAGAGCCTTATTCGGGTCTTCCTGCCTCAAAACGCCCTACAGCTTGTCGCGCAGGAAGCTGATCACGTGGTCGGCCTGCACCACCCCCACCATCCGGCCCTGGGCGTCCACCACGGGCAGCGCGTGCAGGTTGTACTTGTCGAACAGCTCGGCCAGGTCGTTTTGGGGCAGATCGGCCGGGCAGGAGAGCACGCGGGGCTCGGCCAACACGGCCAGCCGCGTTTCCGGCTGCGCCACCACCAGCCGCGCCAGAGAGATTGCGCCGCGAAGCACCCGCCTCTCGTCGAGCAGATAAATCTCGGTTACGCTCTCCGGATCCCCGTCGAAGCTGCGCAGCGCTTGCACCGCCTGGGCAACGGTAGACTGCATCCCCAAGTAGATGAAGTCGGTGGTCATGCAGCCGGCGGCCGAGTCCTCGTCGAACTCCAGCAGTTCCTCCACCTCCTGCCGCTCTTCCGGCTCCATCTCCTCGAGGATGGCGTCGGACTGCTCCTCGGACAGCTCGGCCAGCAGGTCGGCCGCAGCGCCAGGGTCCATCTCCTCGACGATGTCGGCGATCCTCTCCTCGTCCAGCTTCTCCAAAAGAGCCTTTTGCAGCTTGGGTTCGACCTCCTCGAGGGTCTCGGCGGCCACCTCCTCGTCCAGCGAGGTAAATACCGCTTCGCGCTCGGCCGGCGCCAAATCCTCCAGGATTTCGGCCAGATCGGAGGGGTGCATCTCGGCCAGCCGCTCATACTCGATGCGCAGCTTGACGCGCCGCGCCGGGTCCACCTCGATCACGTCCACAAACTGCCAGGGAATGCCGCTGGCCCCCAGCTTGCGCGAGAGCGTCTCCAGCGTAGCTCGCGGCAAAAGCCCTTTGAAGACCCTGCGAAAGGCCCCGCGCAGCCCCACCTCGACCTCCGCCACGCGCAGCAGGTGCGCCGCGCCCCGCCCCATCCACTCCAGGTCCACATCGTTCACCCGGACCACCTTGCGGCCGTGAATATCGATGATCTGCCGGTCCACCAGATCCTGCCGCAGGTAGAGATAGTTGCCCTCCTCCTTCAGCGGAACCAGCGCCCCGGACGAGCGCAGCTCCAGCGTGCCGGCAGGCGTCTCCATCACGTCCTGGGAGGGCACGATGCACAGCCCGGCGCGGGTTTTCAGCACCAGGCCGGCGACCTTCCCCGCATCGGGACCGGTGGCCACGGCAATATCCTTCAGCCGCCCGCGAAGGTGCCCCTGTGCATCGGTCACCGGTGTGCGGAGAAGCGCGGTCAGGCTCACGCGGGCTGTGGTGCGAGGCTGCATGAGCAAAGTGTATCCCCTGGGGGCGGCTCTGGGCCTGTGGATGCATTGGGCCGGGAGACTGCGATGCGCGAAGATGGACAAATCTCCTCCGCGCCGCAGTCATGTCAATGATTGACAGTGCGCTTGCCGGGATATATGCTCCTGACAAGGGCCTCGGCTCCCAGGCTGGAGGGATTCTCATGGATCAGATGAACGTTTCGATAACGGACCATCTGGCGGAGTACGTGCGCGCCAGGGTCAAGAGCGGACGCTACAACAATGCCAGCGAAGTGGTGCGCGATGCCCTGCGCCGCATGGCAGATGAGGATCAGCGCGCCATCCGGCTAGCCGGCCCCTCCGCGGCGGACCTGCTGGCTGATCTCAGTGCAAGCCAAATGGAAGGTATTCGGCAACGGGTTCTGGAAGGCATTGCGTCCATCGAGCGCGGCGAGTTCACGGAGTACGTTGGGCAGGCTGGCCTTGCAGAATTCGCGGCCGGCGTAAAGGCAAGAGGACGCAGACTGCTCCAGGAAGCCGCCGGCAAGTGATGCGCATCCATGTCTCTAAGGAAGCCGAACAGGATCTGGACGAGATTTTCGTTTACTGGGCCCGGCGTGCCGGACTTGAAGTTGCCGACCGGCTGGTAGACGCAATCCAAGGGCGCTTTGCTCTGTTAGGCGAGTTTTCGCAGGTGGGTCGTAAGTGCGACGAGATTGCACCCGGCGTCCTGAGTTTCCCCGCCGGCAAATACCTGATCTATTACCGGAAAGCGCGGGGCATCGTTCAAATTCTCCACGTCTTTCACGGAGCACGGGATCAGGCCCGCGCTTTTACACAGGAAAGGCCGCGATAAGCACCAAGCCCCCTGCTGCCGGCCGCGCCCTGCCCGCTGCTTGACACAATTCCTCTCCAGCTATGAAACTGCCAGCAAGGTTGCTGAGGCGCGGAGGGGGGAGTTCGCCCCGGCCCGGTCCGGAAGAGGTGGATACCAACCCGGTGAGCGCGCCCAAGCAAGGACGGATGAGTTTTTCGCTGAATTCCACCATGGAAAGCGTCGGCGAGGTGGAGGCTGCCGCCGACAAGCTGGCCGAGGAGGCAGGCCTGGACGAGGACGAGCGCTTTCGGGTAACCATGGCCGTGCGCGAGGCCGCCGTAAACGCTGTACTCCACGGCAACGAGTACGACCCCGCAAAGCTGATCGCGGTAACCTTGGAGAACACCGGCGGGGCGCTTGTCATTTCCATTGCCGACCAGGGCAGGGGCCTCGATCCGGAGACGATTCCGGACCCGCTGGCGCCGGAAAACCTCTTGCGCGGCACCGGCCGCGGCATCTTCCTTATCCGCTCCTTCATGGATGAGGTACACTTTCGACAACTGCATCCCGGAACCGAGTTGACGCTGGTAAAACATCTGGCGTCGGCTGGCGAAAAAACTTGAGGTGCTTGCGCAGGGAGCGTCGGCGGCGGTCGGAGGTCAAATACTCCCTGCCGGCGATTCGGGCAGGTTGGGATTTTCCCGCCACTGCTCCCGGCGGAAGTGCTATAACCGAAATAACAACAAGGAGGAACTCTCGTGGCACTTGCTATTGCTTCCCGTGAAGTGGACGGCGTTACCGTTCTGGACCTTAGCGGGCGGATCACGCTCGGCGAGGGCAGCGTGCAGATACGCGATGCCATTCGCGACCTGATCGGCAAAGGACAGAAGAACGTCCTGCTTAATCTGGGGGACGTCAACTATATCGATAGCTCGGGGTTGGGCGAGTTGGTAGGCGCCTATACCACCTGCAAGAACCAGGGCGCTGCGCTCAAGCTGCTGAAACTGACCAAGAAGGTCCACGACCTGCTTCAATTGACCAAGCTCTACACCGTCTTCGACATCTACGACGACGAGGCCAGCGCCATCGCCTCTTTCAAGTAGAACAGTCCGGGCCGCGTCCCAACCCCAACCGTTGAAAGGCCACCCCACACTCCGGGATGGCCTTTTTCGCGTTTTACGCTGCCCCACCGCTCAAGCTCGCCCTCAAAACTTGACTGCCGGCACCGTCCGCGCAGCGGGACTGGCCGTGAAGTAGGCGTTGTTCTCCTTGAAACCGGCCATGCCTGCCCAGATGTTGTTGGGGAATTGAAGGATAAAAGTGTTGTAGTCCTGGATGGCGTCGTTATAGCGCTTGCGCGCCACGCCGATGCGGTTTTCTGTCCCCGCCAGCTCATCCTGCAAGCGCATGAACTGCTCGCTCGAGCGCAGTTGCGGATAGTTCTCCGTCAGCAGCAGCAATCGGCCGATCGCGGAGTCGAGTTGCCCGTTGGCTGCAATCTTGGCCTGCGGCCCCTGCGCATTCAGCATCCCGGCCCGCGCGTTGGCAATATCGCCAAAAACCGTGCTCTCCTCTTTGGTGAATCCCTTCACAGTCTCCACCAGGTTGGGGATCAGGTCGGCGCGCCGCTCCAATTGCACATCCACCTCCGACCACATGCTCTTCACGTTCTGATCCTTGGCCACCATCTGATTCCTCGCCGTCACATAGCTGCCAAATACCATCAGAACGGCCAAAACCAGCACGCCCACCACTCCAAGTGCAATCCAAAGCCCTTTACCCATACAGTTCTCTTCTCCTCCGGCCTCCACTCAAGGATGCCCCTTCTTTTGAAATTTTGAAACTTGAAGAATTACCAGGAGCCCCCGGCGCCACCGCCGCCAAAGCCTCCTCCGCCAAAACCGCCAAAACCGCCTCCACCGCCACCGCCGCCGCCTCCGAATCCGCCGCCAAAGCCTCCGCTGCCCCTGCCGCCCATTCCGCCGCTCAGGAGTCCCATGCCCCACAGACCAAACAGGCCAAAACTGCCGAGGACGCGGAAAAGATAGAGAGCAATCACGATCAGGACGAGGATGATCTGCGCGATTCTGACCCCGGATGAGTGGTGCTGCGGCGCCGGCTGTTGCAGTGCCGGCTCGTCGTCCAGCGTCACCTTGGCATCGGCGGCAATCACCTGCGCCACCTCGTCCACGGCAAGCGTTACGGCGCCGTCAAAATCGTTGGCCCGCAGTTGCGGAACCATCTCCCGCCCAATATCGCCCAGCTTGCCGTCGGGCAGGATGCCTTCCAGTCCATAGCCCACCTCAATCCTGCGCTGGTGGTCGCCGATCGCGAGCAGAACCAGCACGCCGCGGTCTGAGCCCTTGCGGCCCATCTTCCACTTGTCTTCAAGCTGGTTGGCATACTCCGCCGCGTCTTCCCCATCCAGCGTCTGGACGGTCACCACCGCCACCTGCGCATTGGCCTGGGAGTGGTCGAGTTGGTCGCAGATGTGGTCCAGCCGCGCTATCGCCTCAGGCGACAGCACGTGGGCATAATCGCTCACGTAGTCCGTGGGTTTGGGCAGATCGTCAACCCGCTGGGCCGCCAGCGTCGTCGCGGAAAAACCCACGCCAGCGGCCAGCAGCAGCCGGAAAACGGTCAAATGTGCGCGGCGAAAGCCTTTCATCGCTCTCCATTGTACGCGGACCGACAGCCAAAGGTTCCATCGGCCTGCTCCCAAGCCTCTAGCTGGCCCCAAAACCCGAGGCGACGGCCCCCCTTTTTTTGAGAACCCCTCTTTTGTTGAAGAAACGGTTGGACTTATGGAGAACCGATTTGTGGTAATATGGTGATGCGTGGATTGCGTTAGTAGTGGCGTGTCCCTAGACAGACTGGCCCTGAGCTGGAAGAGACGACAGGCGTTACTTGGAAACTAACGTGAAGTGGGTGACAAGTCCCACCGGGGCCTCCACGTTGATTTTTCTCTTGACATATGCTCGGCGTTAGGCGCAAGATAATGTTAGTTTCCAAGTAACGCAAAGATCCAGCAAAGAGCCCCGCGAAAGCGGGGCCTTTTGTTTTGGGGCCGTCCTCGTCGAGATCCTGTGGCGATTCCCCCCGACCTCTAGCTGCTAGCTTCCAGCCTCTAGCTTTTCCTCGCCCCAAACGCACCATCCGAACACCAACAAAATTGCGCGTGCCCATGGAAAGCTGGGAACTGGAGGCTGGAAACTGGAAGCTGGCCTTTGCACTACACTGGGAAGGAAATGACCCAGAACCAGCTTCCCACTCCTTCTGTCGCCCGCAAGCAACACACTGAGATCCTTTTGCATGGCGTCACTCTCAGCGACGATTACGCTTGGCTGCGCGACAAACAGGATCCCGAGGTCACCGCGTACCTCGAGGCCGAAAACGCCTACGCCGAGGCCGTAATGGCCCCGCTCGCCGGCCTCCGCGAAGACCTTTACCGGGAGATGCTCTCCCACATAAAGCAGACCGACGTTTCGGTTCCCTTCCGCGACGGCGGCTGGTGGTACTACACCCGCACCGAAGAGGGCCGCCAATACGCCATCCACTGCCGCAAGCAAGTAACTCCAGATGCAAGTGAGGACGCCCCGGAAGAGGTGATTCTCGACGGCAATCAACTGGCTGAGGGCCACGCCTTCTTCGCGATCGGCGCCACCGACATCGCGGACGGCGGCCGTTGGCTGGCCTATACCACCGACACCACCGGCTTTCGCCAGTACACGCTGCACATCAAGGACCTGGCCACCGGCGAAACCCTCCTCGGCGAGGTCGAGCGCGTCGGCTCCGTCGCATGGGCCGCCGATAGTCTGACCCTTTTCTACACCGTCGAGGACGAGGAGCAGAAGCGCCAGTACCAGCTTTGGCGCCACTTCAGGGGCACGCTGCATTCCCAGGATGTGCTGGTCTACCAGGACAACGATGAGCGCTTCAACCTCGGCGCCGGGCGCACCCGCGACGGCCGCTTCCTGGTGATGGAATCGGCCAGCCACACCACCAGCGAATCCTGGGTGTTGCCGGCCGCCGAACCCGGCGGCGCCTTCACCCTCATCAGCCCTCGCCAGGACGAGCACGAGTACACCATCGACCACCGCAACGGCCTGTGGTTCATCCGCACCAACGATCAAGGAAGAAATCTCCGCCTGGTGACCGCCCCGGTAGCCACCCCGGGCCGTGAGCACTGGACCGAGCGCATTCCCCACCGCGACAACGTCATGCTGGAGGAGGTGGATCTGTTCGCCGGCTTCTTTGTGGCCTGCGAGCGCGAAGACGGCCTGCCCCGGCTGCGTATCTGGCGCTTCTCCGGCGACGGACCCGAGGCCGTCCCCGCCGGCGAAATCGCCTTCCCCGAACCGGCCTACAGCGCCCAGCCCCACATCAACCGCATCTTTGATGCAACAACATTCCGCTACGCCTACCAGTCCCTCGCCACTCCCAGCTCGGTCTTTTCGTACGACGTATCCACCGGCGCCTCCACGCTGCTCAAGCAACTTGAGATTCCCGGCGGCTTCGACCGCACCCTCTACGCCAGCGAGCGCGTCCATGCCGTCGCGCCGGACGGCGTCAAAGTTCCCGTCTCTCTCGTCTACCGCATCGACAAGATGGACAAGCGCGAGCCGGCCCGAAATCCGCTTTACGTCTACGGCTACGGTTCCTATGGTTACTCGCTTCCCCTCGGGTTCAGTTCCAACCGCCTCAGCCTGCTCGATCGCGGCGTGGTCATGGCCTATGCCCACGTCCGCGGCGGCGGCGACCTGGGCAAGCCCTGGCACGACGCCGGCAAAATGCTCGTCAAGCGCAACACCTTCACCGATTTCATCGCCGCCGTCGAGCACCTCACCGCCTCCGGCTACGGCGACCCGGCCCGCGTGGCCATCGAAGGCGGCTCCGCCGGAGGTCTCCTGATGGGGGCTGTGGCCAACCTGCGCCCTGACCTCTTCCGCGCCGTCGTCTCCCACGTGCCTTTTGTAGACGTGATGAACACCATGCTCGACGCCACGCTTCCCCTCACCGTTCCCGAGTATGAGGAGTGGGGCAATCCCAACGAAGAAGCTTTCTTCCACTACATGCTCAGTTACTCGCCCTATGACAACCTCAAGCCGGCGAGTTATCCATCGATGCTTGTCAAGACTTCGCTCCACGACAGCCAGGTGATGTTTTGGGAGCCAGTCAAATATGTAGCCAAGCTTCGCACCCTCAAGACGGATAACAACCCGCTCCTGCTGGTAACCAACATGCAAGCCGGCCACGGCGGCGCAAGCGGCCGCTACGACTACCTCAAAGAGATCGCCCTCGACTACGCCTTCCTGCTCCGCGAGCTGGGACTGGTTTGATAGAGTGAGGGCGACACAGGGATCAACAGGCGGGAGGTGTCTTCATGCGAAATCGGTTACTGATCGCGTTGCAGTTAACTGCGTTGCCCATGCTCCCTTGCGCCTCCTATGGGCAGGCCGAGGGGACATTCACAATGCCAAACTCGACCCTTCTGTTTGAGACAACTGAGATATCGTCGACGAAGGTGCCCTTTCAAGAGCTTGTTGTTGTCTCGACTGGAGGTTCGGTCGTAGTGCGGAGTCCGGCAGGCTTCTTTGGTGAAGATTACAATACTGTCTTTCCCGCATTGGCTCCTGGCGCCGATCGAGTTGCCTGGGGCCTTTCAAAACATGACGATTCCCCAAGAAGGAGAATCAACGCGGTCCTTGGTGTGTACTCGCTACTCGACAAATCGTGGAAGACATTCGGCGAGTTCTGCTCAGACGGCGTCGGTTCGATAGTCTTTTCGCCTGACGGTAAGAGAGTTGCATTTGCATCACAGTCTGCGTTCTCGTCCGGCAATGGCTATTGTTTTAATAATCCAATCGTGTTGCAGATTCTCGATATCGCAACCGGCGAGCTAACGCCGATCCCTTATCCTGGGAGACTGAGTGAGAACGCCCGACTCAGTTGGTCCCCGGATGGGAAATATCTGGCTGGAGAATTCTGCTGCTCGGCATCATCAATTTCGCAGATTGTTGTCATCGACATAGCGTCGGGCAGTGGGAAAGTTCTTGCAGAAGGCACGGACCCCTCCTGGTCACCCAAAGGCGATTGGATCGCATATGTGGATCATGTGGATAAGAAGAAGCAGAAATGTACCCTCATTCACCCGGACGGAACCGGGGCCAAAGTTGTTCAGCAGTTGATAGGTTATTGGATGTTTCTCAAAGGCGCAGTGTGGTCGCCCGGCGGGGAGAAGCTGATCTTTAACGAAGAGGAAGTCGATGGCGGCGCGAACGTGACCATGCTCGATCTGTCAAGCGGCAAAGCGACCACACGATCCAAAAATGTGCTATTTGTCCTTGGCTGGGCAGCTGAGAGGCACTGATTGCCGTGTCTTGCAGTTGCGCTGGCTGTTCTGGCTTCTCCGATCCTATGCGTTGGCAGCGAAAGGCAACCGCAGGTCCTTCGACTGCGCAGGTCGGAAGAGCACGACCTGCTCCGCTCAGGATGACAGCTTGTTAGGAGCGACGACAGATTTGCTCGGAATGCAGGATTTGTTTGGGGTGAGGGAGCACGATTGAGCAGCGAAGACGAAACAACCCGCGCAGAACCGGCCGCGACAGCCGGCCCAGCGGAACCGCGCGTCTTCAGCGGTTCGTCCCATGCCTGGCGCGCCCTGCGCCATCGCAACTTCCGCCTCTTCTTCGGCGGACAGAGCATCTCCCTCGTCGGCACCTGGATGACGCGCATCGCCACCAGTTGGCTGGTCTACCGGCTCACCGGTTCGGCGCTGCTGCTGGGCACGGTCAGCTTCGCGGGGCAGATTCCCACGTTCCTGTTTGCACCCTTCGCCGGCGTTTGGGTAGACCGCCTCGACCGCCGCCAGGTGCTCGTCTGGACGCAGACACTCTCCATGGTCCAATCCTTCGCACTGGCAGCACTGACCCTCTCGCACCACATCGCCATCCACTGGATTTTGGCTCTGAGCGTAATGCAGGGCATCGTCAACGCCTTCGATATGCCCGGCCGCCAGGCGTTCATGGTGAAGATGGTCGAGGACCGCCGCGACCTCTCGAACGCTATCGCCATCAACTCCTCCATGGTGAACGTGGCGCGTCTGATCGGCCCGTCGCTGGCCGGCATGTTGATCGCGGTTACCAGCGAAGGATGGTGCTTTCTGATCGACGGCATCAGTTACATCGCCGTCATTGCCTCGCTGCTCATGATGCGCCTGCATGCGCCCGTAATGGAGCGCCGGACCACCTCGACGCTGACCGAGTTGAAGGCCGGATGGACCTATGTGTCGGAGTTCGTGCCCGTCCGCACCATCCTGCTCCTGTTTGCCGTTATCAGCCTCATGGGTATGCCGTTCGTGGTGCTCATGCCCATCTTCGCGGCCAGGGTGCTGCACGGCGGTCCGCACACTCTCGGCTTCCTGATGGGCGCCATGGGAGTGGGCGCGCTGGTGTCGGCATTGTCGCTGGCCGCGCGCAAAAGCGTGCTGGGACTGGTCCGCATGATTCCCATCGCCGCCGCCGTCTTTGGCCTGGGCCTGATTGGCTTCGGCCTGTCGCGCGTCTTCTGGCTATCCATGATCATGGTGCTCATAGCAGGCATGGGCATGATGCAAGGCATGGCAGGCAGCAACACCATCATCCAGACCATTGTCAGCGAAGACAAGCGTGGGCGCGTGATGAGTTACTATACGATGGCCTTCGTGGGCATGGCCCCATTTGGAAGCCTGCTCGCCGGCACCCTGGCTCACGCGGTGGGCGCTCCGTGGACAGTAATCGCAAACGGATCCGCCGTCCTGCTGGGCGCGGCATGGTTCGCGACGCAGTTGCCGGCGGTGCGCCGCGAAATCCGGCCTATCTATCGGGAGATGGGAATCCTGCCGCCAGAGGAAGAAATCCCGCAATGAGCTATCTCACACTCGACCCGCCCGTTGCCGTCAGCCCGGCTGCGTAACGCCACACAGATGCACCGTGACGCCTAACTCCGCCAGCATCGCCGCCTTCGTCGCCAGAGCCTTGTCGGCAATCTCGGTTGAAGGCGCATACGCAACGTTCACGTGGTTGGCGCGGTGCCGGGCCATGAATTGATTTTGACTTACGCCATGGAAGACGGCATGAACGATCGGCCACTGGGGCGTCGTCTCCCGCCAGCGGCGCTCCGTCTCCTCCAATGGCAAACTGACTGCCGTACCTCTTCCCAGGTCGGCATGCAGCGCGCCGCCCTCAACGAACACGCGGCTCCAGACGATCTCGCCCGGTTTGCCGATGCCCTTCAGCGATCCGCCGCCGAGCGGAAAATACATGGCCGGCTGACGTTCGCTGCTGGCGCCCGCATAGCCGCCAATAAAATGATTGGCAGGCGCGGCTCCGGAGATTTGCAGCAGCCACACAAACGCATCCAGATCCTGCCCCTTGTAATGTTCGCCCCAGCGAACATCGTGCAGCGTCGTCGATGGGTCAAGCCCCAGCGCCGTCCAGCAACGATTCGTAATCAGCGCGTCTACGCCGGCGCATTCATCCACCTCGTTGAAATGCACCAGCGGTCCACCGGGATAAAGCTCCTCATTGCTGCCTTCCGCAAACACCGCGGGACGATCAGCATTGTTCAGCAGGCCCTCAGCCAGATCGGACGCGGCCGTCATGTCTTTCAATCCCTGTTGATACTGGATGCCGATCGCATCGCATCCAAAACTCTTTGCGATGCGCATGGCCGCGATGTACATCTTGCATTGTTCGAGTGTCTGCTCCAGCGTCAGATCGGTCGCGGGGTCCTTGCCGAAAGCGAATTTCACGCCCTTCGCAACCAGCCACCGATAGACGGCCTCCGCCTCCGCATCGCCCACCGTACGCATCTTCGCAACCAATGCGGACTGGCTCAGGCGCTCCTTGTAAATGCCCGCGGGGTTCAATAACTCGTCATCGATGATGGCGTTGTACATGCCCATGCAACCTTCATCGAAGATTCCTATGATTGCCTTGCGATGCTTCAGTTCGCCGGCCAGCAAAGCGCCCAGCTCCGCGCTCTTGGCAGGCAATCTGGCCGTGTCAAGCGCATGCACATGCTTCAGGTCATGGGTGATTCTCCCGTCGCGCAGCCACTCCCCAAGCGCGGCAACAAAATAATCATCCGTAAAGTCCTTGCTCCAAATGGAGGAAAACTCTTTGCCGGCCTTGATCAGCGACCCATTCAGATTGAGCAACCCGACCAATCCCGGCCATTGTCCCGACCAGTTTGCAACCGTTAAAATCGGCCCCCGATGGCTGCGCAGACCCGGAAGCACATGATGACTGTACTGCCACGCCGCCGTCGCAAAAACCAGGCGCGCCTCGGGATGAATGTTCATGAAAACATCCATCCCCATCCGCTGCGACGAGATAAAGCCATGCTTCTCCGCCTCGTTGTAAGCATGGGCGCGGACGAGTTTGAAGCCCTTCTGAGCGAAAGCCGCAGTCAACTTCTCTTCCATGTCCCTCTGCGCGGGCCAACACTCCTGGTTCGCCGCAAGCCGCAAATCGCCGCTGGTAACGAGCAATGCTTCATCTTCTGCCGGCTTGGCTATCTCATTGCGCCGCACTGTCATCTTCATCTCCTTCTTGCAACTCACCGTTGTTCTGCCACAGAGAAATATACACCTCTGCCGCGGACCCCGGCGCGCCTGGAACCGCTGAAGTCAACCAGCCCTCGAACCGGACTTTTTAACTTGCTTTGGGCTGTTCAGTGCGAGGTAACCGGCGATGAAAGGGTAGCCTGGAAGATTCAGTGCGCTTCCACAACTGCTGAAAGTGGTGGGCAGTGAGGGACTCGAACCCCCGACTTCCTGCTTGTAAGGCAGGCGCTCTAACCAACTGAGCTAACCGCCCACGCGTGGCTTCGGGACCATTGCGGTCTTCTGTCATCATACCAGCGCCATTGCCCTCCGGCGGCCGGCGCACCCGGAGTTGATAAACTCAGCCCGTGAGAGCTCTGATTGTCAACGCCGACGACTTCGGGCTGACCACCGGCGTCAACCGCGCCATCGCCGAGCTCCACCGCGCCGGAGTGCTGACCAGCGCCACGCTGATGGCGCGGGCCGCAGCCACCGAAGAGGCCATCGAGATTGCCCTTGCAACACCGTCGCTGGGGGTGGGCTGCCACGTGGTTCTGGTGGATGGGGAACCGGTGCTGTCGCCAACGCGGGAGGTTCCGCATCTGGCCGATCCTGTGAGCGGCCGCTTCAAACCCTCCCTGACCGACTTCCTTTTTTGGTTGTATGCCGGCTGGAATTCACCCGGTTGCACGTTTGCCAATCGCACCCGCGAGATCGAAGCGGAAACCACCGCGCAAATTGCGCTGCTTCAGAACCGCGGCCTGCACCTGACCCACATCGACACGCACAAGCACACCCACATGTTTCCCACCGTGCTGCGGCCGGTGCTGCGTGCGGCTCGGGCGGCGGGGATTCGCGCCGTGCGCAACCCCTTTGAGCCGGCCTGGAGCGTGCGCGCGACAACTGGCGCTCCCTGGATTCGGCGCATGAAAGTCAGCCTGCTGCGGCGGCTTGAGCCTGCTTTCCGGCGCATCGTCGCGGAGGAGGGATTCTCGACCACCGACGGCGCTATCGGCGTGCTGGCGACCGGAACTCTTGATTCCACAACACTTGATTCCCTGCTCCAGCGGCTGCCGCCGGGAACCTGGGAGCTGGTGACACATCCGGGATACAACGACGCCGACCTGGCGCTGGCACATACGCGGCTGCTGGCCTCGCGCCAGACGGAACGAAGCGCGCTCGAGACGATGCGGCTGTTCCCCGGCCTCGAACTCATCTCTTTCGCTGACTTGCAGGCTGTCGCGCGGCCGGTTGTGTGACCGGCGGAAGCTCCTGATTCAAAACAGGCCGGACACAACTGCATCTTCCACGGCTTGCGGCGCGTCCAAGTCGGAAGACAGACGAAAATCTCTGCATTGAGAAGGCTTTATGCGCATCGGCATCACCTGCTATCCCACCTACGGCGGCTCCGGCGTGGTGGCCACGGAACTGGGCATCGAACTGGCGGCGTTGGGCCACGAGGTGCACTTCATCTCCTACTCGCAACCGTTCCGGCTCACCGGGCGCGACGAGGGCATCTCTTATCACGAGGTGCCGGTCTCCAGTTATCCGCTGTTCGAGTTCCCGCCGTACGACCTGGCGCTGGCTTCGCGGATGGCGGAAGTGGCTGAATTCAATGACCTTGACCTGCTGCATGTACACTACGCGATTCCCCACTCGGTGAGCGCGCTGCTGGCGCGCCAGATGCTGGCCGCCAAGGGCCGGCGGCTGCCGTTTGTGACCACGCTGCACGGCACCGACATCACGCTGGTGGGCCTCGATCGCAGCTACCTGCCGATCACCCGCTACGCCATCCAGGAGAGCGACGGAGTGACCAGTATCTCCCACTATCTAAAGGAGAAAACGGTCCAAGACTTCGGCGTGACGCGGGGAATTGAGGTGATCGAGAACTTCGTCAACTGCGATGTCTATATGCCCATCAAAGATGATGCGGCGCGCGCGGCTGCGCGGCTGCGGCTGGCCGGTCAGGACGAGGCGATCCTGATGCATCTCTCTAATTTCAGGCCGGTTAAGCGGGTCGTGGACGTGGTGAGGATCTTTGCCCAGGTGGTGCGGGAGCTGCCTGCGCAACTGGTTCTGGTGGGCGACGGCCCGGACCGCTCGGCGGCCGAATGGCTGGCGCACGACCTGGGAATCCAAGCTAAGGTTCACTTCCTGGGCAAGCTGGATCGGGTACACGAGATGCTGCCGCTGGCCGATATCCTGCTGATGCCAAGCGAGTTGGAGTCGTTTGGGCTGGCGGCGCTGGAGGCCATGGCGTGCAAGGTGCCGTCGATTGCCACGCGCGTGGGCGGGGTTCCGGAACTGATCGACGATGGGCTGACGGGGCTGCTGTTTCCGGTGGGGGATATTGATGCTATGGCGTTGGGAGCATTGGGTTTGCTGAAGGACCGGGCGCGCATGGAGGCGATGCGGGAGGCGGGCCGCAAGACGGCGCAGAAGCGCTTCTGCTCCTCGCTGGTGGTGCCGCACTACGTGCGGTATTACGAATCGGTTCTCAATGGCCGGTAGTCGGTTGTCAGTTAGAGAACCGCTCGGCCTCGTCGGGGACGAAGGTGGGAGTGAAACCTAGCCGCCGCCAGAAGTGGCCGACGAGGGCTACGGTTTCGGGGCTGGTTTTTGAGGTGGTGCTGAGGAGGATTTCGCCGCCCGCGCCGGCCGCGAGGCTGGAGGCTTCCTGGGCGATGGCGATGCACTTTTCCGGGCGGTAGGTGCAACTGGCCAGGTCGGCGATTGACAGGCGCGTGGTGGGCGTGACCAGGACGGTGCGGGGCGGGGCCATGCGGTCCAAAAGCCAGAGGATTTCGAGCTTGGATTCGAGCTCATCCGGCACGCAGTCGATGGCCAGGTCGGCCTCGCGGACGGCGTCCTCGATGGTGGAGACGAAGGCTGCGTTGGGCAACGCCTCGGGGCCCAGCTCAAGGCGGAGGAATTCCTGGGCGTGGTGGAGGTTGGCGGGCATCACGTCTTCCAGCAGGACGCGGAAGCCGGCGCGGGCTGCCGCGACGGCCAGTCTGCGGCCCACGGGCCCGGCTCCGATGATGGCGACGGTTTCAGTCAAGGGTGGGCCTGAAGTGTGGGCTTACTTGAGGGCCAGTGCCTGGGCGACATCCTCGGCGTTGGGCTTGGCGTGGAGCAGGTGCTCGGCGACGCGGGCGCGCTCCTCTGCGGTGAGCGTGGGGATGGTGGCCAGCACCCGGCGCAGGGTCACGGCAACGTCGTCAATGTAGTTCATCAGGCGGATAGCTTCTCCGGAAAGCGGCATGGTTTCCCTCGATGGTTGAAGTTCTCTATTCATTGTAGGGGGTGGGGTTGGGGAGGGGGAAGGCGGGCGGACGCTTCCCCGGATGACGAAGGCCGAAACGTGATCGCATAGGTTCCGTATTGCGGACCTATGACATCAATCGCACGTTAAATTGACCACATGTTTCCCATAACCAGTGGCAGTAACCTCAGTTTCCTTGAAGACTAGAGCCTGTTATTAACT
>PLGM01000396.1:0-11533 GCA_003139795.1 Acidobacteriaceae bacterium
TCCACGGCAAACATGCGCTAGGCTTGTGGGCCAAACGGTCGCCTATGTGGTTGCGAAAAAGTTCATGGTCAACCGGTGATTTGACCCCGGAAGGAGGACTTTCTGCTTTCAGGGTGCGGATCTGAGTGAAGGGATTGCATGGAATTACACGAATAGGGGTGAAAATAGGATTAAGCAGGCGATTTTGGGGCAATTTCGGGTTGGAATTTCGAGTTCTGCCGGCCTGTGTGGTTGCACTTTAGGTGCGCTGGAGCAACTGGCCTCCACTCCGCTGTTTCTGCGTCCGGAGCACATCGCCGCGATTTACGTGCTCTCCCCTATTCATGAGAACCCGGTCGGCAGGGTGCTGATCGCGCAGGCCACGGTGGAAGGGTTGGCGCTGGAGACCTTCGGTGGGGAGATTGGGCGGTATGCTTCGAAGGGGTTGCGAGTGGTTGGGTGAGGGTGAGTGCATTGTTTCCCAGGTCTCGCCGCCGCGGCGGACGGGACCCTTCGGCCTGGCTCAGGGCAGCCACCGGGCTATTGGCCGGCGCACCCTGGGAAGGATGCGCAGCCAGGATTCTTCAGGGGTTACTGCACAGTGACGGTGACGTTTGTCGAAGCGCTGATCAGCGCGTTGGTGGAGTCTGATCCAGTGACGGTGAAGGTATAGCCGCCCGCGGTTGTGCCCGGGGCGTCGGGAGTGGGGTTGTTCAGGCCAGGAAGCGTGTTGACACTCGAGCAGCCGATTGCCCCGGTAGCGACGACAATCCACAGCAGAAACAGCATCGACGTCCAGCGGCGGCGGCGCGACGGTATGCCGAGCATCAGCAGACCGGCCAGAGCCGCACCTGCGCCGCCAAGCCCCTGCAGGTTGAGCCGGGATGGCCGTAGCACCGCGCTGCTTGAGGCGGCGGTTGTCTTCACGGTGAAGGTGGTGGTTCCGCTGCCGCCAGTTGCGATGGTGACGCTGGCCGGATTCAGACTGCAGGTGGGCAGACTCGGCGCATCGGTTGGAAAAGCGGTGAGGGTGCAAGTCAGATCCATTGTTCCGGAGAATGTGCTGCCGGTGGTGAGGGTAGCGGTTACGGTCGCGCTGGATCCGGGAGCAACCGAAGATGGAACGGGGATTGCGATCACGAACGGAGAACCCGTGACGGTGGTTGTTCCGCTGGCACTGCCGTAGGTTTCGTCACCCGCATAGGTAGCGGTCAATGTATTGGCGCCGCTGCTTAAAGTCCCGGCCGGAATGGTGAGGCTGGCTATGCCGCCGGAGAGCGGCTGGTGTGCGCTGTAGGCGCCACTCGAGAGGGTTACCGTTCCGGTGGGCTTTGGTTGCCCGCTGCCGCCCGCTACAGCGACCGTCACAACGAGGCTTTGCTCGTCGGTGATGGTGGTGGCCGACGGAGTGACTGTAACAGCCGGGATTGCGGCGCCTATGGGCGTGGAAACCGTGACGGTGGCCGATTGGGTTGCGGTTAAGAATGTACTGGCGCTGGAGGAATCGGGAGTGTATGTGACCGTGAGCGTGTCGCTGCCCGCAGCCAGCGATCCGGCGGGGATGCCGATGGTCGCGCCGCCGCTCAAAAGCGTCATAACAGCCGAGGTGTAGCCGCCGCCGGTCAGATTCACCGAGCCGGTGGGCGTCGGATTGGCGCTTCCTCCGCTGACGGCAACCGCGACCGTCAATGACTGGAGGGTCGTAATGCCGGTCGAGGACGGCGTTACCGTTACCGTGGGCGTGAGTGGAGCCGATACCGTGAGGACGACTGCCGACGAGGTTACTGGATTGTAGTTCGCATCGCCTGAGTAGCTCGCGCTTATTGAGTGTGCACCGACCGCAAGTGTGGTGGTCGAGCAGGCGGCGACACCGCTGCCGTTCAACGCAACCAATCTCAACGCCGCAACGCCGTCGTAGAAAGTCACCGTGCCGGTGGGGGTGAGCCCCTTGCCCGTGACCGTTGCCGTCAAGGTCACCGATGTGCCGTACGTTGCGGTGTTGGCCGACGGCGTCAGGGTTACCGTCGGCGTACCCGGCTCCGCGGTCAGGACTGTCGGAAGGGAGGTACTGGCGTCAAAGTCGGTGTTGCCGAGGTAGCTCGCCACAGCCTGGTGCGTTCCCGAGCCCGCCGTCAGCACGTTCACGGGAGTCACGGTTGCCGTCGCCATTTGGTTTTCCGCCAGCAGCACTGCCACTGTGCCTTCGTAAGTACCATCGCTTTCGGCAACGTTTGCCACGGCAAGGTCCGAGACACCGTCCCCGGTGAAGTCGGCCACTGCGACGCTTTTGGCAGGGGCAACTGTCACCGGGCTGGTGGTTGTGGGCGTAAAGGTCCCGTCCCCGTTGCCCAGCAGCACCGTCACCGTGCCTTTGAATTTATTGGCGTTGTCGCCACTGTTTGCCGTGGCCAGGTCCGGGATGCCGTCGCCGTTGAAGTC
The DNA here is from genome assembly GCA_003139795.1 of Acidobacteriaceae bacterium. Classification (GTDB taxonomy): domain Bacteria; phylum Acidobacteriota; class Terriglobia; order Terriglobales; family Acidobacteriaceae; genus Telmatobacter. Next base: position 2,419 of record PLGM01000396.1, read on the forward strand.
GCCTACTGTTATGCTAATTGGTTGAATGCCAGTAGGCGGGCTCTTTGCCGCCGGTAAGAACGTCCCGTCCCCGTTGCCCAGCAGTACCGTCACCGTGTTGCTGCACCCATTGGTTACAGCCAGATCCGGAATGCCGTCCCCGTTGAAGTCGGCCACGGCGATGGAATCGTCGCACCCGGCTGTTTCCGGACTCGTGGGCGAGGCCGTAAAGGTCCCGTCCCCGTTGCCCAGCAGCACCGTCACCGTGCCGCCGGCCGAGCTGCCGTCGTTGACCACGGCCAGGTCCGGAATGCCGTCCCCGTTGAAATCCGCCACGGCGATGGCGTGCGGGCCAATGCCCGTCGCCAGGCTTACCGGCAGGGCGGTAAACGTCCCGTCTCCTTTGCCCCGCAGCAGGGTTACTGAGTTGCTGCTTTCGTTCACCACGGCCAGGTCCAGAATGCCGTTCCCATCGAAGTCGATGGTCGCGAGGGCAAAAGCGTGGTCGCCCGTAAACGGGCCGGAAGTCTTGATCGTGAAGTTGCCCGTCCCATCGCCCACCAAAACTGTAATGGAGAAGTTCTTGGTCGAGTCGTTGGAGTCCAGCACGGCCAGGTCCGGAATGCCGTCCCCATTGAAATCACCTACAACAATGCCATAGGGATCGTAGCCCCCCGCCGGGGTAGTGGCTGTAGCCGTAAAGGTCCCATTCCCGTTGCCCAGGAGAGTCGTTACAACGCCGTTTTTAGCCCCGCAGTCGGGGTTGGGACTGCAGGCGTCCAGCACGGCCAGGTCCGGAATGCCGTCGCCATTGAAGTCAGCGGACACGACCTGGTAAGGGAAAATGCCCGCCGCGGGGTTGCTTATATTCATGAAGTTCAAGCTTGCCGAGACGGCAGCCAGCGTAGCCGTGCCTAACAGGGCATTGCCATTGCTGGAATCGAGGAACGACACCGTGCCCGAGAGTGCCGCGCCGGCCGCGCCGCTCACAGTCGCGGTCAAGATGGGGTTGGTGGCACCGCCGCTGTTGGCAATGGTGGTGTTCGTCGGCCAGCCAATCGCGGTCGTTGTGAGCGTCACAGTGCTCGAAGTGCTGCCCGCGCAGGCCAGGGCGCCGTTGGGCGTTCCCACAAAGACCGCCTTGTAGCTGTGGCTGCCGACGCCGGGACGGAACTTATACACCGCCGTTCCGGCGCTCGTCAATTGCGCGGCGCCGAGCAGATGGATGTCCGTGCAGTATGTGGCCGAGGCGTCGCAGAAGTTCACCTGCCCCACGATGACCGGAGTGGTCCCGGCCATCACCGTCGCGGTGAGCGTGACCACGCTGCCCGAGGCCAGCGACTCACCCGAGGTCAGCGTGTTGCCGCCGGAGGCGATCGTCAGGGAGGTGTCGGTGGCCGCAGGCGCTGCCCAGGCCGGCGAGGCACCGGACCAAATGACCATCACCATGGCCGCGGAAAGGAAAAGCTGGCGAGAGATCTTGCGTTTCACGGACGGACTCCACTGTTGCTCCCCATGAGACGGCGCATGGAGCCGCCTTCCGTTTGGAAGCAGTAAGAGTCAATATCCGCTTTAGTCGTGGTCCTGGATGAACTAAATCCGCTCTAGAGGCGTCCTGAAGCTTCTTTTGGAAATTGCTAATCTTGAGTTCCGAATTGGCACTCTTGTGAAAGAGCGATTCTGTCGCACGTCACAGGCTTACGGCTGGCCGCCAGCGGAGGATGGGTTTGCGGGCGGCCTGGACTTCGTCGAGCCTGGAGACGCGGGTGGAGTGGGGAGCGGATTTTACCAGGTCCGGGGTCTCGTCGACTTCCCTGGCGATGGAGCGCATGGCGGCGATGAAGAGGTCGAGCTCTTCAAGGGACTCGCTTTCGGTGGGCTCGATCATGAGGGCGCCGTGGACGATCAGCGGGAAGCTGACCGTGTAGGGGTGGAAGCCGTAGTCGATGAGGCGCTTGGCGATATCGCCGGTTTTGATGCCCTTGGCGGCCTGGCGCTTGTCGCTGAAAACCACTTCGTGCATGGAGGCGGTTTTGTAGGGGAGATCGTAGAAGTCTTCGAGGTGGTGGCGGATGTAGTTGGCGTTGAGAACGGCGTCCTCGGTGGTCTGACGCAGCCCATCAGGCCCGTTGGCGAGGATGTAGGCCAGGGCGCGGATGAACATGCCGGTGTTGCCGTAGAAGGCGCGGACTCGGCCTACGGATTGGGGGCGGTCGTAGGACCAGGTTAGCTGGCCGGCCGGCTGAGAGTCGTGGTTTACTGCCCTTTCCGCCGTTTCCTGCTCGAAAACGCTCGGAAAGGATGGGAAACCCAGATCGGTGCGGACGGACGGCGGGTGGTGTAGCGAAGCCGGGAGGTCTCCCGCCCTTTCGGTCGCCGCGGCGACAACGCGCAAAGATGGGGCACGGAGATTCTCGAGGTCATTGGGCGCGGAGTTGCGGACCAGGACTGGGATGGGGAGGAATGGCTCCAGGAATGCCTTGCAGGCTACGGGGCCGGAGCCGGGGCCACCGCCGCCGTGCGGGGTGGAGAAGGTTTTGTGGAGGTTGAGGTGCATGACGTCTACGCCGAAATCGCCGGGGCGGACTTTTCCGACCAGGGCATTCATGTTGGCGCCGTCCATGTAGAGCAGCGCGCCCTTGGCGTGGAGGATATCGGCGATCTTGTGGATCTGGCTCTCGAAAACTCCTATCGTCGAGGGGTTGGTGAGCATGAGGGCGGCGGTTTCCTCATCGACCTGGCGGGTGAGAGCTTCGAGATCGATGCCGCCTTCGGCGTTGGACTTGAGGTTCTCGACGGTGTAGCCGCAGATGGCGGCGGTGGCGGGGTTGGTGCCGTGGGCGGAGTCGGGGATGAGGATTTTGCGGCGGGGATTGCCCTGGGACTCGTGCCAGGCGCGAACCAAAAGGATGCCGGTGAACTCGCCGTGGGCGCCGGCGGCGGGCTGGAGGGTGATCGAGTCCATGCCGGTGATGTCGAGGAGGCAGCGCTGGAGCAGGCTGAAGACTTCGAGAACGCCCTGGGCGAGCGAGTCGGGACGGTAGGGGTGGGCTTCGGCGAGGCCTTCGATGCGGGCGACCAGCTCGTTAACGCGGGGGTTGTACTTCATGGTGCAGGAGCCGAGGGGGTACATGCCGAGATCTATGGCGTAGTTCCAGGTGGAGAGGCGGGTGAAGTGGCGAATGATCTCGATCTCGCTCAGTTCCGGCAGCAGCCCGGGCGTCTTGCGGTGTGCGTCGCCAAGCAGCGTCGCCGGGTCAACGGCTGGCACGTCAAGCGGCGGCATCTTGTAGGCGCGCTTGCCGGGCGAGGATTTCTCGAAGAGTAGGGCCTCGTTCTGCGTCTGGTGCGGGCGGACTTTGCCGGTGGTGCAGGGACCGGGGGCGGGAATCTGCGGAATGGTTGTGTCGTTTGTCATCGGATTCGTTTACGCCTCCACCGGTGCGGCGGAAAGTACTTTAGCCGCGGTATCGATCTGTTCACGGGTAACGACTTCAGTGGCGCACCACAGCGTGGCGTTGGGGAGTTCGGGATACCAGCGGCTGAGGGCTACGCCGCCTACGATTTTGTCGTCGAGGAGGCGCTGGCTCAGGGATGCGGGAGTTTCCTGGGTTTCGAGGACGAACTCGTGGAAGCGGGGCGCGCCCGTGAAAAGGAGCCCTGCGCCGGGCGCAGCGCTGAGCGCCTGGGCCGCGTAGGCGGCTTTGGCGAGGTTGTGCTCGGCCAGTTCGCGGATGCCCTCCTTGCCGTAGACCGTGAGGAAGATGGTAGCCATCAGCGCGACGAGGGCCTGGTTGGTGCAGATGTTGGAAGTGGCTTTCTCGCGGCGGATGTGCTGCTCGCGGGTGGACAGAGTGAGGACGAAGCCGCGGTAGCCGTTGGAGTCGACGGTTTGGCCGACGAGGCGGCCGGGCATCTGGCGCAGAAACTGCTCCTTGGCCGCGATGACGCCGCAGAAGGGGCCGCCATAGCTGAGGGCTACGCCGAAGGACTGGGCTTCCATGCTGACGATGTCGGCTTCGACCGGCGGGCGGACGACGCCGAGGGAGACGGCCTCGGCAACGGAGACGATGAGCAGGGCGCCTTGGGCGTGGGCGATGGAGGCGATGGCGGGAATGTCTTCGATGATGCCGAAGAAGTTGGGGCTCTGCACGAGGACGGCGGCGGTTTCGTTGGTGACGGCGGCTTCGAGGGCGGCGAGATCGACGCGGCCGGTGTCGGGGTGGTAGGCGACAAGCGTGGTGGGCAGGCCCTGGTGTTTGGCATAGGTGGCGAGGACTTCGCGGTACTCGGGATGGACGGTGGCGGCGACGACGGCCTGGTGGCGGCCGGTGACGCGGACGGCCATCATGACGGCTTCGGCGGCGCCGGTGGAACCGTCGTACATGCTGGCGTTGGCGACGTCCATGCCGGTCAGCTCGGCGATCATGGTCTGGAATTCGAAGATGGCCTGCAGCGTGCCTTGAGTTATCTCGGCCTGGTAGGGCGTGTAGCTGGTGAGAAACTCGCCGCGCTGGACCAGGGAATCGATGATGACGGGACGGTAGTGGCGATAGGCGCCGGCGCCGAGGAAGCTGGCGTAGTTGGTGGCGTTCTTCCTGCCGGCCAAGCGGAAGTAGTCGATGATTTCGCTTTCGGCGTGCTGGCGGGGGACGTCGAGATCGCGATTGAGGCGGTACTCGGCAGGGATGACGGCGAAGAGCGAGTCGATGGAGGCAGCGCCGATGTCGGCGAGCATCGTCAAGCGTTCGGCGGGCGATTTGGGCAGGTAGCGCATGGTGGGTCCTTTGGACCAGAGATCAGGGGTCAGAGATCAGAGATCAGTTTTCTGTTGGCGGGTGAAGATCATGCATCTTCCACACAAGGGTACGGAGATCCGAGGACGAAGCGCGTTGGTGTTTTGGGCCAGTTACTGCCGGTTTGGCAGCTGAGGATCGGAGACTGATCTCTGATCTCTGACCCCTGATCTCTATCATTTCAGCTTCCGGTTTCTTCGGATATGAAAGCCTCGTAGGCGGCGGCGTCGAGCAGGGCGTTGAGCTGGGCGGGGTCGGTTAGTTCCACCTTGATGATCCAGGTCTCGTGGGGGGCCTGGTTGATCTTGTCGGGCGAAGCCTTGAGCTCGTCGTTCGTGGCGGTGACGGTTCCGGTGATGGGCGAGTAGAGGTCGCTGACGGCCTTGACGCTTTCGACGGAGCCGAAGGAGGCGCCGGCGGTGACCACGTCGCCGACCTTGGGTACGTCCACGTAGACGATGTCGCCGAGGGAGTTCTGGGCGTAGTCGGTGATGCCGATGGTTCCGATGGAGCCATCGACGGCGATCCATTCATGTTCGCGGGTGTAGCGGTAGTTTGTGGGGTAGGGCATGGCGTGCGGACTCCTCGATCGGAAGTTTTGCGATGCGACTCCCCAGTGTACGACGAAAGGCCGGGAGCAGGGATCAGGGGTCAGACGGTCCTATGCTGGGAAGGTTGTGGCTGTTTCCTGTTCCCTACTCGCCAAGCCCGTTTCCTTTTACGACGGCGGTAAAGTCCGACCACTGCTCGACGCGGAAGGCGCGGATGTCACGAACCGACTTTGGGAACCATGCCCGGGCGCGCAGAGATTGGATTGCCAGAAAGAGGTTGGCCATATCCTCGTCGTCCGTCACATAGAGGCTGCCCTGCACACGGCGAAACCCATGCTCGCCCAGGATCGCGCCGATTTCCGTGTATGCCTGCGAAACTCCTTTGGGGTGGTGCTTCTCAGTGTCCGCCACCGTCAGGTCAAAGGCAACAGCGTACATCAGCGCGCCTCCGGGTCATCCAGCAGGTGGGTCAGCCGGTACTCCACGGTTTCGCCCGTTTCGACCATCGTGACCGCGACAAGCCAGTCACCGTCCTCCGACTGGCGAAGGGCATGACCTACCTCGTACTTCGGGCCCAAGGGTCCAAAGCTCTTGATCTTTCCAACCGGGACTGTTGGAAGCGCAATGACTTCTTGCATGATGGGGGCTCCTCAAACAGAATCCTGCTTCATCTTAGCTCAATTTCGACCAGGATAAGCCGGGAGATTCCGGGTGGCCGCTATTTGTCAAAGAACTGGCCGCGGCCGCCGTTGGCCCAGGGGTCGTAGTGGGCGGCGAAGCTGGCGCGGGTTTGGACGCTGGGGTGGTTGTACAGCCAGAATTCGATGAAGGGGCTGGGATTGGGGTCTTCGAGCCAGGCTTCGCCGAGGGCGTTGAAGGCGGCTACGGCGGTCTTCTGGGGGTCGGCGACTATGCCGTGAATGGCCTCCTGGCCGTAGACGTCGGCCTGGTGCTCGAAGTGGCGGCTGAAGGCGTTGCTTGCCGGCGTCAGCAGAAAGCCTGCGACCGAGATGGCGAAGAGCAGCACGACGAAGCCGGCGCGCGAGGAGAGCGGGGCCGGACCGTCTTCCTGCCCTTGAAGGCGCCAGAGCGCGCCGAAGCGGCGGGCGAGCCAGGCGGCAAACCCGGCGCAGGCCCAATAGACGAAAAACAGGGCGACGGCCATGCCGGCGAGCATTTTGGGGATGTGATGGAGAACGTAGTGACCGCTTTCGTGGCCGAAGATGAAGAGGACTTCGTCGTTGGGAATGCGGCCGGCAGTGGTGTCCCACACGACGATGCGCTTGGTGGCGCCGATGCCGTTGACGTAGGCATTGAGGCCGTTGGTCTTGATGCTGGCCTTCATCAGGAACATGCGCTCGGGAGGAATGTTGGTCCCGGTGCGGGCCGCCACTTTCTCCAGTTCTGCAACCAGCGCGGAGTTGTTCTTGGCCAGCGGCTCGAATTTGTTGAAGATGGGTTCGAGCAACGGGGAGACAAAAATGCCAAGCGCCAGGAGCGGGAGAGTGGCGACCCAAATGCCCAGCCAGTAACGGCGGGGCCAGCGGCGGACGATCCAGTTGAAAAGCAGCAGAATGGGAGCACCTAAGAGCAGGGAGAGTCCCAGGGCCTTGGACTGGTCGCCAAGCCAACTGCCCCAACCTTGCACGCTGATGCCGTAGCTGCGGCCGAAATGGTGGCCGATGATGTCAAAGGGGAGGCTGGCAAGAGTGGTGATGATCAGAAAGGCGGCGAAAAAGAGCAGCCCCTGCACCCAGCGGTGGCGGGAGATGCGCCGGGCCCACGCCTCAAGGCCGGCTGCTGCGCGGGTAGCGAGAAGCAACCAGAGGAAGACCAGGCCCCAAAGCGAGCCGGCAATGTCGAGGATGTTGCGGATGCGGCTGAGGGCAATGGCTTTGGCCAGCCTATCGGGCGGCAGGGAATAAGCCTGCGCGGCGGGCTGGGGAGCGGCCGGCTGGGACTGGGCGGGTTGGGCCTGGGCTGCCTGGGCGGCTGGCGCCTGTGCGGATGGGGCGGTGGCCGGTAGGGCGGCGCGAAGGCGCGGGGCCAGGCCAGTGAGCAGGAGAATGAAGCAGAACGCGAGCGGCCAACGTCGAGCAAAAGTCATGGGATTTCCTCTTTATGGCAGCCGACTCTGAGACAATCGAGCTTACAGATGCTTTTACTCCAGTTTTCCCAGCCTATGCCAGGTATTTTTCCCGTCGCCAAAAGGCGAACCACCCCATCGGCCGGCTTCTGCCTGGCCTTTGCATTTGCCGCAGTTGTTTTGGCTTTGCCCGCGGCGGCAGGCGCGCAGCAGGCTACGCCGGCGCTCCACCCCGCGAACCAGGACCAGTCCGCGGGGACCCCGGTGCTCCACCCCGCGGACGAGGACCTGTCCGCGGGGACCCCGGTGCTGCTGGATGCGATGACGACGGAGCTGCATCGGGCGTTTACGTCGCTTGGCAGGCCGGACCCGGAAAAGCAAAAGCAGGGCGACGGAAAGCAATTGCCGCCTTACTTCCTGAGTTACACGGTGAGCGACGCGAGCTTCGTGGCGATTCAGGCGCAGTATGGGGCGGTGGTGAGCAACTCGGCCAACCGCGTGCGCGTGGCCGACGTGCAGGTGCGGCTGGGCGATCCCAAGCTGGACAACACGCACGGGACGCATCGCGGGTCGGCGGTGAACAGCCTGGAGCTGCCACTCGCCGACGACCGCGAGGCGCTGGGCCGCTCGCTGTGGCTGGCCACCAATACGGGCTACGGGACGGCGCTGGACAATTATCTTCGCGTGAAGACCGAGGCACAGGTCCGCGCCAAGGAAGAGGACACGTCTCCGGATTTCAGTGAAGAGGCGCCGCAGACCTACATCGGCAAGCCGGCCCCGGCGGTGGTGGTGGACAGGGCGGCGTGGGAGCGGCTGGTGACGGCGCTGTCGAAGATCTTCCGCGAGTACCCGGACGTGTACCAGAACATGGTGATGCTGACGGCGCAGAACGAGACCGATTACTTTGCATCGTCGGAGGGTTCGCGGGTGGTGACGCCGCACCTGCAGGCGCGTCTGCTGGTGTTTGCCGTGACGCGGGCGGACGATGGGATGGACCTGTTCCGGGCGCAGACGTTCGAGGCCGAGACGGTGGAGGGACTCCCCCGCCAGGCGGAGATGGAGGCGGCGATCCGGGAGCTGGGCAAGAGCCTGGAGGCGCTGCGCAAGGCCCCGGTGACGGAGCCCTTCGACGGGCCGGCGATTCTGAGTGGACGGGCGGCGGCGGTGTTCTTCCACGAAGTGTTGGGGCATCGGCTCGAAGGCCAGCGGCAGCGCGGCGACGAAGAGGGACAGACGTTTACCAAGGAAGTGGGCAAGGAGGTGCTGCCGACGTTCCTTTCCGTGGCGGACGACCCGACGGTGACGGCGTTTGGGAAGACGTGGCTGGCCGGCAGCTACGAGTACGACGACGAGGGGCAAAAGGCGAGGCGCGTGGACCTGATCGACGACGGTGTGCTGAAGACGTTTCTGATGTCGCGGCTGCCGATCGCCAGCTTTGCGAATTCGAACGGCCACGGGCGGGCGCAGACGGGCAAGGTGCCTACCGGACGGCAGGGCAACCTGATTGTGACCTCGGCCAAGACGGAGCCGGAGACCGAACTGCGCAAGCAGTTGATCGAGGAGGCGAAGAAGCAGGGCAAGGCGTATGGGCTTTACTTTGCGGACATTTCTTCAGGGTTTGCGGTGACCACGCGGAGTTCTCCGCAGGCATTTCAGGTGATTCCGCTGGTGGTTTGGCGGGTGTATGTGGACGGGCGGCCGGA
>PLGM01000396.1:11567-12146 GCA_003139795.1 Acidobacteriaceae bacterium
CGATTCTGCCGATACCGAAGTGATAGGAAACGGGGAATAGGGAACGATGAAGAAGGATCAAGAGAAGAAGAACGGCGAAGTTCTTGGTTCCTACCAGAGGGTCGGAACGAAGTTTGTCCCGCCGCTCCTCAAACTCTCTCCCAAATGGGAATATATAAGCTGGTCCAGCCAAACGATGCCGGAGCTGATATGGTGGGACGTTTTGGCCGACAAGGTTTCACACCGTTTCGCGGTGACAGTGGCTGAGGAAATCGCGAAACACTTTAGAGCGAAGGGCAACCAGGACCGTTGGTGGGCGTTCGTTTCAGACTACAGCCACTTATCTGACGAGGACACGCATGAACTGAGGGCATATCTGTCTGAGGTCGATGTTTTACCCCAGATGGAAGCAGGCTTGAGCGACTTCCTAGATTTGTATCCCGGCTGTCCAATCTCTAAGCTGTTTGACTTGCGGCCGACCGGTTTAGTGGACGCCGGTTATCTTCCACGATTTGAGAATCGTCTGAGTGAACTGGAAGATAAAAGGTCGAGAAGTGGGGTACTTATGCAGGCGCAAGCCATCTATATGGCTTTCATATC
>PLGM01000335.1 GCA_003139795.1 Acidobacteriaceae bacterium
GCTGCCGCGCCTACCCGGCTGGCGGCGGCAAACCCTCCATCCGCCGCAGCATGCTTCCGAACAGGCGCCACGTCAGATGGCTCTCCGCCAGCAGCAGCCAGTAGTAGCGAGCATGCTTGATCAGCCGTCCGCCCGTGTTCACCAACCGCTGCTGCAGGAAAGTACCCTGAGAATTCAAGCAGCCATAAACTCCAGGCGCAATTCATCCCGCGCGCTTTGGCCATGCTCGTTTCGTTCCCCGAGACTCGCCGCTTCCTGTCTATACCATTTTCTAAAATCCCCTGAGTCATCTTATCCGTGTAACTTCAGAACTCCATTGGATGCCAGCCTTCGCAGAGATTCAATGCTCGTCCTCGTGCATGGGGTGGGCAATCTTTGTCTTTCCAATCTCGAAGGGCTTGACCTCGATCGGGTCGAGCACGTCCCGGCCCTCTCGAATGTGGAAAGTACGGTCCACTGGCACGTCGCGAAAGTGCTGCCGCAAGCCTGAAACCGGCCACCAGACCTCGATCTCCTTGATCCGCGAAGCCTTCCCCACCCCGATGTGCTGCCGCATCGGGTTGCCGCCGAAGCTTGAGACCGCACCCACCGCCCGGTAGATCGACCGCTCGCGCCCCTGCTCTTCGATTGTCACCGTGACGCGGGCGCCATAGGCAGCCCGGTTGGTCTTCACGCCCTCCAGCACCAGCGTGACCCAATGATTTCCGTGGCCCGGATTGTGATATAGCGTGGGCATGAACCGGTCGCCGGGGAAGGCCCCGCCCAGTTCCTCAAAAACGTCCTCATTGCCGTTGTTCTCAATGTCCGCAAAAGCGATCCCGTGCCCTTTTTGCAGGTTCCCGAAGCCCCCCGAGGTAGTCACGTCCTGGAAATATCGCCCCTCATCGTTGCGGAACATCCGCTTGGGCAGCAGCGACTCATACGACGACTCGCCCAGCCCCAGGTACACGTCCAGCCAGCCGTCGTTGTCCAGGTCGCCGAAGTTGGCCGCCATCGTGGTAATCGCCCGGTCCAGCCCCGCCGCGTGCGGCACATCGGTAAACGTCCCGTCGTGGTTGTTGTGAAACAGGTGCGAGACCGCGCCGTGGTGCGGCTTGCCCAACTCGAAGGCGCCCACGTCCTCCATCGAAGTGGTCGCGTAACCGCCGGCAAAAATGTCCAGCCAGCCGTCGTTGTCGTAATCAAAAAACCACGTGGGGAACGTGTTCCGCTTGCCCCCCAACCCGGCCTGTTGGGTCACGTCGGTGAAAACCCATTCCCCGGTTTCAGGGTGCCTCGGGTCGCGCGGCCCGTCGTTGCGAAACAAGAAACTGCCCCCGAACATCGTCGATACATACAGGTCCGGCCGCCCATCGTTGTTGTAGTCGCCCCAGGTCACGCCCTTCACAAAGCCCAGATTCGATCCCAGCTTGCCCACCCCCGCCCCCGGCGCCTGAACCTGCGTAAAGGTGCCGTCGTGGTTGTTGTGAAACAACTGGCAGGGATGCACGTCTCCCGGCTTCGACTCGTGGCCCACAAACAGATCCAGCCAGCCGTCCCCGTCGTAATCCGCCCACGCCGCCGTCTGCGTCGGACCCGCCGTCAGCAACCCCGCCTCTTCCGTCACGTCGTCGAAGGTTCCATCCCCGTTGTTCCGCAACAGCGACAGAGGATACTCACCATACTTCCCCCACCACGCCCCGCGCAGCACCACCACGTCCGGATGCCCGTCGTTGTTGTAATCGGTCAGAACCAGGTTCAGCCCGCCGATCTCGTCCGCCAGCCCGGCCTCCTTGGTCCGGTCGCTGAACGTTCCATCCCCGTTGTTGTGATAGAAATGCATCGGGTCCAGCGGTCCCGACGACGACACCATCACATCCAGCAGCCCGTCGCCGTCGAAGTCCTCCACAATGGCCCCGCCAGAGAGTTCCATGTTCGTTATGCCGGCCAGCGCCGCCATCTCGGGAAAATATCCGATGTAGTACTCTGAAGCGAACAACTCAGGCGGCGCAAGCCACTCCTTCGGCACATCCTGCGGGTAACGCCCCAGTTGCTGATAGGCGATATTCAGCAGCCAGCGGCACAGGTTGCTCTCTGGGTTCAGCTCCAGAGCCTTCGTATACTCCCGCACCGCTCCCTCGGCTCCCCGCGTCTTCTTGTGAATCCCGCCGCCGTGCAGCGGAAAGTTGCACGAAAGCGCGTTGTGCATCCCAATGCAGTTTTCCTGCTCGCCCAGTCGCAGGTAGGCCAGCGCCAGTTCCTGATGAATCTGTGCCTGGATCGAGCGCGGCACCTCGGCCAGATGCGGCTCCATCACCTTCACCAGGTCTTCCAGCGTCTCCACCGCCCGTTCACTGCGCCCGGCGCGCAACTGCTCGTTGCCCAGCTCCATGCGCACGGCCATCTCGTCGCGCAACGGCAGCTTCCGGCTCAGCAGCGCCTGGTAGTACGGAATCCGCTCGAACGGCTTGCTGGGATCTGCCCTCCAGTCGTTGCCGTCGAAGATCGCCCGCAGCCGCTCCCCCATACGCCGCGCCCCCTCGCCGTGGGGCAACGGCGCCGAATGTGCTGGAACCTGGTCCCGAACCTCGTCCTGGCTCAACACGGCATTTTGGGTCTGGCCCTGCGCCGGAATCTGGCTCCCCATCCCCATCTGCGCCGCCGTCGGAACGGGAACCTGGCCGGAACCCTGCGCCGGGCTCTGGGCCAGCGCCCATCCGCCGGCCGCAAGCGCCATTCCTGCTGCCAGCATCCGCCAAACGGATCGCCAACGTATCTCGATCATCGCGCTTACCCACGCCGATGATAGCAGTGCTCCCGGCGCGCACTTATACCGGAGCGCAGGCCAGGAGGGATTCGAACCCATACGCGCTGAAAACTTCTCAAGTAGCGCATGGAGATAGCGCTCCGCGATGTTCGGCGAGCAGCCGCTGTGCTAGACTAGCGGCCAAATGAAAGGCCGCCTGTTTACCGCTCTTCTCGTTCTTTGTGGAGCCCCGCTGCTGGCCCAGGCGCCGGCTTCTGCGCCCCCAGCCGCGGCCACCCGGACCCACACCAACGATGTGGGCTTCAGTTACAGCTTCCCGGCCGACTGGGAGGTTGTGGACATGAGTTCAACACTCCCCGCAGCGCAGCAGCAGGCGCAGCAGAACGCCACCAGCGACGATGAAAAGCGGGGCGCTGCTTGCACCCAGATCGCCCTCAGCGCGCGCCATGGAAGCCCAGCTTCCACGGTGGTCGCCGTAGTGCTGCCCTTTGCCTGCCTTGGAGCGGAGATGACCGACAAGGACCTTCCCGGCATGGGCTCGGGAGCCATGGAGGGAATCCAACAGAACTTCGACCTTGCCGAACCGGTTTACGGCGTCTATTCGCTGGGCGCCCACAGCGTATGGATCGAGCGCGCCAAGGGCACTCTCAAGGGCCACCCCGAGGTCCAGTACACGGTGGAGACCGCTTGCAGCATTTTGAAGAAGGGCGCAGTCTGCTGGATGGCCATGGCCGCCGACGATGCCGCGCTGCAGGCCTTCGAGCACGGCGGGGTCACCTTGGACAGCGAAGCCCCCACCCCGCTGGTTCCTGCTGACGCCTTTGTCAAGAAGCCGGCGTAGTATCTGTTTGTTACAACCTGCTTGAGAGTACCGGGATCTTCAAGTGTGTGTGTCTTATGTGTCCAGGCGGGTTCCTTCGGTTCTGGACGAGTACCGTGACCGCATGATGATGCGCGTCCGCGGCATAAGTGTCTATCGCTCAACTTGGCCTGCCGCTACGGCTCGCTTCGAAGTGGTCCAATAGCCTTCTATTTCCTCCAGCCGCTTGCCCTTGGTCTCCGGCACAAAGAGCCATGTGAAGATTCCTTGCCCCAGCGCCATGACCGCGAGGAACCCGAAGGTGAATGCCTTGCCTATTACATGAAAAGCAAACGGGAAAAGGAGGACGACGATCGCATTGGCGACCCATTGGATAATCACGGGAACAGTCATTGCCATTCCGCGCACATCGTTGGGAAATATCTCCGGCACCAGCGTCCAGAATACGGGTCCGATGCAGGAAGCAAAGCACGCAAGATAGGTCAATATAAGCGTGAGAACGATGGCCCCGTGAAAACGTCCGGCCAACACCGTAATCACCAGCGCCAGAAGAGAAAGCGCCATGCCCAGAGACCCAACCATATAGAGCGGCTTGCGTCCATACCTGTCGATAACCCAGAAGGAGACGATGGTAAACAGGAATTCCGTCACCCCGACAATGAACGTGGAAGCTAAAGCGCCATCGACTTTCCATCCGGCCGACTGAAAGATCGCGGGAGCATAGTCGATAACGGTATTGATTCCTGAAAAATGAATGAGAATCGCAAGACCGGCGCTGACTGCAAGCGCGCGGCGGACCCCCGGCCGCAGCAGTCCCCTCCAGGTCTGCGGTTCCGTGTGGACCGTTGCTGCGATCTCGGAGATCTGGGCGCGAGCGCTCTCGGCGCCGCCAATTCGTTCCAGCAACACAAAGGCCTTATGAAGTTTACCGGTCATGGCCAGGAAGCGCGGCGTTTCCGGAGCAAGCGCAATGCACAGCAGAAACACCGCCGACGGCGCCACTCCGCTGAGAAACATCCACCTCCAATTGTTCGGGCCTGTATTGCGGAGGAGATAATTGATTCCATAAGACACGATGATGCCGACAATGATCGACATCTGGTACATGGTTCCCATGCGGCCGCGGACAGAAGGCGGGGAGACTTCGGCGGCATACATAGGGGAGAGTAGTGAAACTCCGCCCACGGCCAAACCTCCCAGAAAACGCGCCGTAACAAAGCTGAAAAAGCTGGTTGCCAGGGCCGTCGCAATCGATGTCACAGCAAACAGCAATGCGACCAATACAAGCAGCTTCTTGCGGCCATAGCGGTCTGTAAGTCTCCCGGCTATGAAGCATCCCAGCACACAGCCAAACAGCAATGAACTGAATGCCCAGCCCAGACCGATATCGCTCAAAGCGAATTCTCGCGTAATGAATGGACCCGCGCCCGTGATGATGGCGATGTCGAATCCAAACAGCAGGCCTCCCAACGCGGCTGTACAGGCCAGGAAAGCGATGTAGCGTAAGTTGATGGGCATCGGCGCCGTCATTCAGTCACACTCCTCAACGCGAAGCTCTTCTCAGGCCCATCGGCAATATCTCCGCCACCATCGAGCGACGGAACGGGGAGAGAGCGTGGTTCATCTCCCATTCGAGAACCTGCCGGCAGATCGGGCTAAGTCGCATGGCTTCATCCAAGAACTTCTCCGGCGCCATTTACTCGTTTGCTGTGGAGAGAAAGCTGGACTTACCTATAGCCCATAGCTCGCCTTATCGTAGAGACTTCCATATTCCAGCTCCAGATCCTGCATCAGCGTCCTTTCGTCCTCGGGGAACGAATCGAGCGCATCGTCGATGCGCTTCAGCCACGCCTGCTCCCTGCGCAAGAGGCGAAGCTTCTGCTGTGCGATGCCGTCTTTCAAGATGTCGGCGGCGGCGCGTCCCGCGGCTATGGTCCGGTGATACGGAGTATCCGCATCCACGATCGCTGTTGCGATCTTCATCGTGGCCTGCGGCGACAGCGCCGCTGCCTGCGGACTCAACCACTCATCGGATGCGGTCATCCAGTTCCTCATCTGCAGGGCGCCGCCTTCGTTGGCAGCCGCGGCATTCATCAGCCGGCAGTCATAGGCGAGCAGTTCGGTAAAGACCTCGGGAGCGTTGCCTGAAAGCAGGCGCACATTCTGCACTGACTCATTGCTCCACAGGTCGCACATCGCGGCGGCAATGTTGCCGAGCGGACTGAAGTGCGCGCAACTTGCCGATTTTCCTTCCATCGAAATGGGGTAACCCGTGATTGCCTTGATCACCGGCCCCTCGTAGGCACAATCCTTCGATGGGCCCACCGCGCCCTGCTCAAATGCGGCCAGGCTGCGCACGGCGCTCATGGCCCGCACCACCGCTGCCAGCACCTCGGGAAGCATCTTCTGGTGGGCAAGTTGCATGGCGGTGTTGGCAAACCCGCAGGCCGAGTCGCCGCCGGGAATCACGCCCGGATGCCTGGCGCAGATATCGTGAATCTCGCCCCAAAGCCAGGACATGTCTCTGGGTGCAAGCACTCCCAGGGCTAGCCCAATGGCGGGGAAGTCTCCATACATCAGCGCCGGATCGTGAACTTCCTTCCCTCCCACGGACTCCACCGAGAGGATATCGGCGCCGGCTTCAGCGCACAATTCAAGCGATCGCCTCAGGCAATCCCACCCCCGCCCGGTTCTCATCTGGGGCGGCTTCTGCTGGTCCCGCATGTCGGTGGGAGTGACGCGCAGAGCGCAAGGCAGATGATACTTGTCGTGGTAACTCCGCAAATGGCGCTTCAGCAGCGCCGTAATCTCGGCGCCCCACTCCGGCCGCTCGGTCATGGGCGGAAGAAGTTCAAACTCCAACACGATTCCAGGCGTCCGCAGACAAGCCGCCCGGCGCAGAATCTGCTCCGCCATCTGCTCGTAGTGAGCCACCACTTCGCCCCAGGTGCCGTCGTCCATACTCATCGTCGGCAACGTAAAGTTGACCTCGGGATAGACGAGACCTCCGCCGATGGTCAGCCCCAGTCCGCACTCGAGCGGATGCGGACTAACTCCATATAACAATCGATCCTGGCTTTGAATCGCCAGAGTGGAATACTTCCGGATTGCCCGTTCCATCATCGTCTCACGCTTCTTTAAGGAGGTTTCTCACCAGGCCGACAGCGCCGCTGGCGTTCTC
>PLGM01000386.1 GCA_003139795.1 Acidobacteriaceae bacterium
CGACGGATCATGATTATGCGGTTCCGACCCGCGAATATCAGACTGATCAATCGTCGCTCAATCCTGCCCCACTGCTGCTGGCCCTGTCCTCGAAAGACGAAAAAAGCAAAAACAACAACAAAAACGACCCCACAGATTTGCAACGGTTGACGGGTCACTCCATATCAGGGAAATTCTGCGCAGGTGCCTGATTTCTCTGCGACGGAACAGTCGTGGTTGATTTCCTGCATTTTCGATCAAAATGCATTCGAAATGGGCATGTCCTGGCTTGTTTATTTGATCTCTGCAGGTGCCGTTTCCCGGTCTCCAGACACAACGCACCCTTTGGGACCAGCCGGTTGCGGTGCTCGTATAGGTTGACCAGCGCGAATGCCGCGCACAGCCACTGGTGGTTCTTCCACAAGCCCCGGTAGCGCACCTTTGCAAATCCGAAGATGCGCTTCAGTATCCGGAAGGGATGCTCGACCTTGTCTCTGACTCTGGCCTTAGTCGTGTTCTTGCGGTTGGCCTCTTCGTCCACATAGTTCTCGAACTTGGTCCGGCGGTTGGTCATATCCTGCGCCTCGGGCGCGGCCTAGTGGATCGCATCGGTCTGCCCTGGATACGCGGCTTCTCCCGATACTTTCCTCTCCTCGCCGTGCAGTAACTCCGGCAACATATGCGCATCTGCCACGCTGGCAGCTGTGGTCGCCACCGAATGCACCTCCGTCTCCTTGCTGTCCATGCCGATATGTGCTTGGCCTCGAAGTACCATTGGTTGTCCTTCTTTGTCTGATGCATCTAAGGGTCGCGCTGACCCGCACGGTTCTTGGTCAAAGAGGTTGCCTGGATGATCGTTGCATCCACAATCGTGCCAGTAGTGATGAGGATGAACGCGGCAAAGGAGAAGAGCTTGCTAAGTCTCAACGACGACCTTATTGGCGGAGCGAACCATCCATGCAATGAAAACTATCGTGCGGCTGTCGGGGGAGCGTTCAGTTTCATGCGTGTTCCCAGTTGGGCGGCGAGTTGGAGCAGAGTCTCGTCGAATCCGCGCGCGGCCGCCAGTTGCATGGCGCCGGCGGCACAGGGAACGGTGACCGCGGGAACGCCGGCCAGGCTGAACGGTGTGGTGTAGCGCAGCAGGCGGGCGCGAGTCCCGCTGTGATCGGCGCCGGCATCGAGGCGTTGGACGGGCGCGGCTGGAAGCAGGACCAATTCGTGCTCGGCGAAAAGCTCATCCATGCGCGAGCGGAAAGAATGGTGGCGCTGGCGCAGCTCAGCGGCCTCTGCGGCATCAATACGCGCGCCCCACTTCAGGCGTTGGCGGATCGCCGGCTCGAAGCGGTCGAAGTGGCCCGCATGGAGGCGCGCGGCTTCCCATGCCTGGATGGGAGCGAATATCTCCATCGAGTCTGCCCACCAGCCAGTATCAATCCGGCTCGAGTGCAAGCCCAGGGCCTCGAACTCTCGGATGCAATCGTGCAGGCTGGCGACAATTCCCGGTTCGCAGTCATGCAGAAAGGGGTCGTCCACCACGGCCAATCGGGTGAAACCAGCGCCGGTTTGGGCCGCCTCTTCCGGCGCGAAGAGGCTGGCCAGCAGCGGCGCGTCTTCGAGGTCGCGAAAGAGGCAGCCCATGGTATCGAACGATTCGGCCAGATGCGCTCCGCCGCGCCAGTCGCCGCGGCCCAGCGAAGCGCGATAGCCGGCCAACCGGCAGAGTGCGGCCGGCACCCGGATGGAGCCGCCGGTATCCGTGCCAATAGCGAAAACCGCGGAGCCCTCTTGAACACTGGCCGCCGCCCCCGAGGAAGATCCCCCGGTGAGGGCGGTGGGGTCGAAGGGCTGCAGGCAGTCGCCAAAATCGGGATTCTCGCCGGTAATCCCGTAGGCCAGCGGATGGAGGTGGGTCTTGCCCGTGATAACCGCCCCGGCTGTTCGGATTCGTTCCACAAGCCAGGAGTCCCGCGCAGCCGTGCCGTGCGACTCGCGGTAAAAATGCACTCCGCAGCTGGTGGGCGCACCGGCCAGGTCGAAGCAATCCTTCACCGAGACGGGCAGACCCCAAAACGGGCTCCGCCCATCCCCGAAGGCGCCGCCGGTGCTGCGCGGCATGGCCTCCACGCGGGCTGCGTCAGAGAGGGTCCATGCGGCGTCCAGCCACAGATAGGTGTTGCGGCCAGGGTTCCGGCCGGACAGTGCAATAGCGCGGTTTGCCAGAGCAGAAGGGGATTCGATGCCAGCCGCCAGTGCACTGCGGAGACCTCGGATGGTCCACGGGATATCGGCCATAGACAGATTGTAAGCGGCCAGAACCGAGGTGAGCAGGAGCAAATTCTTAGAGCGCGCGAGCCGTGCGCCATGCTGAGTTCGAGTATGAGAGTTGTTTCCACCAGCCCGGCCCTTCGCAGCGGGAACCAGCACGCGGCTTCCGGCCCATATCATGATGGGTCAGTCATCGCGGCGCGTGGCGCTCTGGCGGGCAACCGCAAGAGGGTAGCCACCGGCGAGAACGGTCTCCAACAACTCTTCCCGCCGAACTCTAGCAGCTTTTCCCGCCCATCCGACGGGCTTCTGGGAAAACAGGGTGTCCACAAAACTCTCTCGTGCTACGAGCATCTCGCCCTGAGAAAACGGCCAAAGGGTCAGCACCTCCATGCGTCCCGCCAGGAACTCCGACAACTTCGGCAGGAGCATCATGTTAGCCGATCCTGTGAGCAAAAACCGCCCGGACTGCCGCTTCCGATCGATGGCGGCTTTGATCACAGGAAAGAGCGCGGGGACATGCTGTACTTCATCCAGCGTAACCGGCGTGTTCAGAACCAGGCAGCCGTTCGCCGCCTGTTCCGGTTGCGAAGCCATGGTCAAGGCAGACGATTTCAGCACTCTAAACGATGGTGCGGTGCTAGAATTCTCTGCGCTGGAGTTGCACAATGCGCAAGCACCGACGCATGACGTTGATTCTCACAAGCGCAGTGCTGCTGATTCCATTCAACTGTACGCGGTCGGGCTCCTCCGGCCAAATCACCACTCCGGTCTCGGTGAAATCTGGCCATTACGAATTACAAGGAGGTCGTGCGATGTCCTTTGCACTGAAATCAACGGCATTTGCGAACGGCGGCGAGATTTCCAAGAGGTATACGTGCGATGGCGCTGACCTCTCGCCCGCATTGAACTGGGATGACGCCCCAGCCGGGACGCATTCGCTGGCAGTCATAACGGATGATCCTGATGCACCCGTGGGCACGTGGACACATTGGATCATCTGGAACATCCCTGCCCAAGCTACGGTCTTGCCGGAGGGCGTGCCAAAGGTAGAAGTACTCGACAATGGCGCACGTCAGGGCAGGAACGACTTCAAGCGCATTGGTTATGGTGGCCCGTGTCCGCCTCCGGGCAAGCGCCATCGCTACTTTTTCAAACTGTACGCTCTCGATGCCAGGCTCGACGTAAAGGCAGGCGCCAGCAGGAACGAACTGGAACTCGCCATGAAGCGGCACGTGTTGTCCCAGACGGAATTGATGGGTACGTACAGACGCTAATTTCGGCATTTCCAAGACGGCACGCAGTCTTTCGGTACTACGCCGAACTGAACGATTTCCTGCCGCGTTCTCGGCGCTTTGCCTCCTTCAAGCACAGTTTTGAATTGCCAGGCTCTGTGAAGGACATGATCGAATCCATGGGCGTGCCACACACGGAAGTCGATCTCATCTTGCTCAACGGTACGCCTGTGGACTTCTCCTATCCGGTACGAGACGGCGACCGGATCAGTGTTTACGTGCCCATGAAGAACTGCTGCTGAACTGGCTCCGGGCATAAGGGGAGATTTCCACCGGCGTCGTCCGGAGCCTCAACAACAAGATTCGAGTTGTGACCAAAATCAAGATTCCGCTTGCGTAAACCGCAGTGCAGACCGCAACAGAACTCCACCAGAACATCCGTGTCTCGCCCAGTCCGGCACGTGCCTCAGCCCAGCCTGATCAGCGCCGCGGAGTAAGCCGGAACGCGCACGCTCAGCTTGCCGCTATGAGACCTTAGCCGCTCGCCGGCCCGAGCATGAAACTGGCCATCGCTCCCTACCGCCGCTCCCTCGAACGTGACCCCGAGCTTGCTGTCGATCGCCGGAGCCTCAAGGCGCTCGACCGTAGCCCACTTGAAACCACCGGAAGCCTCGGTAAGAGTAACCTCAACGTTGCGTGCATCCTTGTTGAAGACGGCCACCAGACCCTGCGCGCCATCCCCGCCCGCCGCATAGGCCGTAAGGTTTGCGCCCTGTGCCTCAAGCGTCGTCCGATGCAATGTGCGCCCCGCAAACTGTTGCGCCAGCATCAGTCCGTAGAACTCCGGTCGCACTTCAAATCCGCTTCCGATCGAGCCCACGATTGGCGAATAGAAGCCGTTTGCTCCCCCATGCAGGTTGACTCCCACGCAGCCCATGGACGCCATTTGCAGGCAGAAGTCCCCCGCCCACAGCGCGGATGCAAACGTATCGCTGACCCCCGGCTTTCCTGCGTTGTAGCAGGAATTTCCTTCCGCCATGCGAAATGGCAAGCCGGCGGCCTTGGCCGAGTCCAGCGCCTCGCGGCAGGAGTAGTCGAACCGCTCGCCTGGATGCAGAAGCAGGTCGATATTCATGCGAGGATCCGCAGGCGGACCCTCGGGGTAGTAGTGGCTCGTTACCAGCACGATCTCTTTCGGAACGTCCTCAGTAAACTGTTTCACCCACTTCTGGTTGGAGGCCGTGTCCGGTCCGGCCACCGCAACCTCAGGCAGCTTCTCATGAAACGCAGCCCGAAACATCTTCCACCGGGCAAGGAACTCGTTGTAGGTCCAGGGCTTGTTCCCCTGATCGCGATGCTTGAAAAGATCGGGCTCGTTGCCGAACTGCACACACATCAGTTGCGGCCCAAGCGTCTTGGCCACAAAGCTGCCCTCGGCAAGCGCCTGCTCCGGCGTGCCTCCGCCAAGGTTCAGGCCATAGATGCAGCGCCAGCCGGTCGCATTTAGAAAGCCCTGCAGGTTCCGGATGGAGAGCGGTGTGATGGTGAACGTGCGTGGCTCACGATGGCCCGGATCGGGTCCCACCAATCCACCCGCCTCCGGTGGGGTTGCCGGTTCCGACTCAGACCAGACGGTGAACTCGCTCAAGTTGCCGCCGAGGCGCAGCACTCCCGCTGGGCTCAGCCTTCTGAAGATCTCGATCAGGGCCGTGTTCTGAGAAGAAAAGTAATCCGGGTATGCAAGCTGCCCGCTCTCGTAGCTTAGCCCCATGAAGTCCACGGGGACGTTGGCAAGGCTCGTCGAAGGGTCGATGGCCAACGAAACCTGAAGCGCGGCCGGCTGCGCCATCAGGCTATGCGGTGCGCTGAGCGCGGTTGCCCCCAGCGCCGCGGTAATGGAACAAAACTCTCTTCTCGACAGTTGTTTCATGATGCTTCCAGTTTCTCACTTTCTTTCAGAGGGCATTACCAAACTGCCCAAGCGCAACGATGGGCGATGCCGCCGCAGGGGTGCCTGGCCGGGCCGGGATGCGGGATCACCATGCATTTAGAGAGCAAAACACACGGTATCTCATGATCGCTTCGCTGCTTGGGAGCCCGCGGATGGAAGCGTATCTGCCGCCTTCGTGCCGCTAAACAGTCCATATCGCTTCAGCATGACGAGCCAGAGAATCACCCCAGCAAGGAAGAGCACCAGAAACAACGGAAACACAGACCACTGTGTTTTCACGACGAATTGCTCAGGATGAAAATAGGGCTTTAGATAAGCATCGCGCAGGATGTCTCTCATTACGGACATGCTAAGGATCACGACGCCAATGATGCCCGGCACGTAGAAGGCGGCGACACGGACATTCTCTTTCCGCAAGGCGTCCGACATAAGGAAGATAGCTCCGATCCCGCCAGCGACACCAACCAGCAGAAGAATCGTCGCCAGGGAGTTATCACCCATATATAGCATACGCATGTCTCGTGGAAGGCTGACCAGGAACACGACGCCCACGACGAGCTGCGCAATGGTGGCGTACATGAATGCTTTGCCGCCAAACTGCAATACTCGACGGGCATACTCGCGGTCCCGCTTCCAATTGGCCAATGCCACGAATATCAGAAAGAGTCCACCCACTGCCACGGCTGCAACCATGAAGTGCAGAAAGCGGGGGATCAACGTAGGCTCCGAAAGGTTGAGATTCCATCCGGCAGGGTCAGCAAAGTACTTCCCGCCCCAGCGAGAGGGTGACTGGCTCAGCGTGAGATTGTTGCTATACACGAAGCCAATGAGGAAGATAAGAATCACGCTGGACAGCATTACTCCCCCAGCTTTCCCCGCATGCTGCCCACTCTGAAACGAAGCGAGATAGAAGCCGTAGTAGGCCAAAGTAAGAAACACCAGGACCAGAAACCAGGGCCAGGCGATGATGATGGACGAGGTGTAGAAGAATTGACCGTACAGAACCTGCACGAACAGCAGCGGAGCAATACCCAAGGTGATCGTTGCCGGCAGAAGTGAGGGCAACTTCCTGGCTACGTCAAAGAACACGCGGTTGCCATTCTCTCGATCTCCGGAACGCCACTTCGATACCAGCGCCAGGACTGCCCCGCCAAGCATGAAATTCATGGCAACAATGTGGAGGAAAAAGGTCACAACCAAGAGCAATTTGAAGACCCAATAGGGCGCAGGCAGCGGATTCGGGTCTAATGCCGGAATCAGGTCGGGCTGCATCATGTTCAATTTCCTCCTTGCGTGGCAGTGCCAGGCCCTTTCGCGCTGCGCTGCGTGTTCATCCACTGCACCAGCGCGGTGCGCTCCTGGTCAGAGAGCTTCAGGTCCGGCATGAGGGGAAACAGGCTTGGCAAATCCTTCAGGGCTTCGCTTGCTGCATTTGGATCTTTGGGTAGTTTTGTGTAGAAAGGATCGGCGGTGCTCACCTGGTGGCACATGACACAGTTGCGTTCGAAAACGGTTTTGCCATCCGCGACCGCAGCCGCACCCGCGGGATTTGGCTGGATCGTGCCCAGGAAAGCCGCAAGCGCATTGCGCTCGGAATCTGTACCGGCGAATGGCGGCATGACGCCGTTGTGCATGAATTCAAGACCGCCAAGCATCGCTTGAATCTTGTTCTGATCCCATTGACGCAATTTCAGGTAACTTTTGACTCCCCGGTAGGAGTTCGTCGTGTGGCAACTCTGGCACTCTACACGGAATACGTCGCGGCCCACCGTGACTTGGTTGTCCTTCGTCAGTTCCCTGTTGTTTATCCATTTCCCAGTTTGGAGAATGCCTGCATTGTTGACTTCATCGACGCCAAACCCACCATCCCCCGGCATCTGAGTGGCGTAGAGCGAGTTCGCGTACAGATAGTTCCCGATGACGTAGGGCTTGCGAATGGCTTCGCGGACGAACTCGAACGAACCCATCGCACCAAGTGCGACCAGCGCGACCAGTAAGCTGAATGCCAGGGGTATACGCCCGGGCCTGACCAGCGTGAGCAGGGCCAGCGCAAACGTCACGGCCAAAAGAACTGCGGCGAGCACAGCGTAATGTGTTCCGGTGGGCATCGGGCCACGAGCGCTCGCCCAGACTTCGGCGGGAATCTTGCGGATGTACCACCACCCCAGTGCTGGCAGAACGGCCAGAGACGGTACGATCCACAGCGCACTCCATCTCACAATGCGTGCCTTCAGAGCAGCGTCCTTCTGCACGCTCGCAGTAATCAATGCGTAGATTCCCGCCAGCGCCAGCGCAATGTCGAAGCGCAGGAAAAGCGAAGGGAAAGACGTTGGATTGAAAAAGCCAGTCCAGAACTGGTGGTTCTTAACCCAGTTCCCGGGAGTCAGCATGAAGGTGATGATTCCATTAATGACCACCATGCTGGCGAATGCGGCGATGAAATAGATCCATCCGTACCACTCGTGAAGTCGCGCATCCAGCTTCTCCCAGCCATACAGGTAGAGCAGCGCGGCCGTGATCTCAATGAAGAAAAATACCCACTCGATCGCCCATCCCCAGACGTAAGCGTGAATCAGGTTGCTGGTGGCTACCGGGCCGATCAACCCTATGGTGAACCAAATGCCGACCCCGCTCACGGCGCCGAAAACGACCGTTACCAGCACAAAGAACCTGGTATGCGATTTCAACCAGTTGAGAAGTGCCAAGTCGTTGTTGCGCCGGGCTTTTTGTTCTGTCAGGACCAGAAAGAGCCCGCCGCCCACTGCGAAATGAGAAACGAACACGTGAAGAATGGCTACCAATGCAATTAGCAGGCCGGCACCAAAAGCGACGTCCCAAGCCGGATAGTTCATGCGGCTCCTCCTGCCCGACGCTCGATTCGGAGGAAAGGAGGATGGGCCGATTCAGCCGTACCTCACTCCTCACGCTCTTAAACGCACCACTTTCCAAATCCGACTTGCTGTGACTGCGGTCACAGAGCTTCTCAATTCCAGGAACAAGGTTCCCACCCACCCGCCGTCGTTACCCCATGGACGACGACTGCTGATTATCTGAAGTCCCCTCGTTGAGAGCCTTTCTTGAAGGTTATTGTCCCCAAACTGCATCCAGTTCGGTAGATAAGCGGTAGGGGGTATCCATGACCGAATCGATCTACGCGCCGGAGCAGTCGAAGACGGTAGCTGAGGAGAGACGGGAAGTCTACAACAAAAGGGTGGCCGCGCTGTTCGCGGAGCGGGACAAGGACCCAATGGACTCTCCGGAGCGGGATGCCGCCGTCCAGAGAATCATGGGGTTGTGGGTGGCTGAGGGCTAATAGACGCCGGCGCCGGTTTCCATAGACGGCTGGGTGGCACACCAAGCCACGTGCAGCGATCTCGGTCGCGAAGTACCCATGCCAATGGTCCACCAAGTGCCAAATCGCCTCTAAATCGCGGCCGCTCGCTCGAAGTACTGAATCGCCCTCTCACATATGCGCAGGTCTAAGTAATGCCGTAGGTCCCGGAGTGATTACGATTTTGGGCCTTTCGAGATTCTGGCCAAGGCCGCCCTGGCACTCGCTGCATCCGGGAAATTTGGATCGTCCCGTAGCGCCTTCTGCAGAGCCCGTTCGGCCAAGTCGAAATGACGAGCGGCCATCTGGGCCATACCCAAGTGATACTGGTACAGGGGGTTATTCGGATCTTTTTGAGCGCATTCCTCTAGTAGCCCGACAGCCGGTTCGGGCGCTCCGAATTTGTAATAGGCCCATCCGAGCGTCCCGGCCGTGTTAGGAGAGTTGGGCATTTTTTGCGTGGCCATTTGCGCCAGCGACAGCGCAACCTTGACGTCGCCACCGTGCTCAAGGTAAAGATAAGCTAGGTTATTCGCCACGAGTGGTGAATCAGGATCGACCTCGTGGGCCCTTTCACAAACCTTCTTGGCTTGCTCCCAGTTACCTTCTTTTTCGTACAGCGTATCCAGAGCCAAGTAATTCGCGACCTCACGAGGATTCCTGTCAATCGCGGCTTGCAGGTCAACTTTAGCGTTCCCCACTGAGCCCTGAGCCGCGTGAATGTCGCCGAGCAAACTATATTCAGCTGATCTTTGCGGATCCAGTTTGATCGCTTGCTTCGCACTCGCTTCTGCCTTCTCTAAATCGCGTAGGCTGAAATACACTGCTGCCAGCAAGAAGTGAAGACCAGCATTCTGCGGGTATTGCTCAACCAACTTCGAAATCCGCAATACTACTTCGGGGGATCTTTTCTCCGCTATGCGAAGATTCGCCAGCATTGTCAGCCCCGGTAGAGAGACCGGGGCGCGGTCTAACGCGGCTTGAAGCTCCGTCTCTCCCTCCTTCTTATCTCCTTTCGCCAGCAACGCCTTCGCGCGAATCAGATGGGCCGACGGTAACTCGGGGTGCGCTCTTAGCGCGTCCCCAGCCAACTTCAGGGCTTCGTCGTAGTTGCCGCTGTTTGCGTCAAGGTCCGCCAAAGCTAATTGAGCGTCACTCATTTGGGGCTGTAATTCTAGCGCATGCGCCCAAGAAGACCTGGCTGGGGAGCGGAAACCGAGCGCGTTTTGGGCAACACCGAGGAAGTAATGGCCCGCGGCGGATTTGGGCTCTCCCTTGAGGCCTTTCTCGAGTTCGGTCTGCGCTTGGTCATACTTGCCTTCCGCGATGAGGATTCGACCATTGAACAACGAACCCTGCGGATCTTCCGGGTTGGCTTTCAATAGTTCCTTGTTGATAACCTCGGCCTCCCTGATTTGCCCCAGTTCAATCAGGGTATCGATCAAGAGCTTCTTAACAGTAGTGTCGTTCGGTTTGGATTTCGACAGCGCCCGAAACTCGACCGCCGCCTTTTCCTTTTGACCCGTGGAGATGTAGAAGAGGCCCAGGGCTCGGTATGCTTCCGGATTGTCGGGTGCAATCGTTTTCAGCTCTGCGCACAGTTTCTCGGTGTCGGCCATTCTTCCGGTCGCGATGTATACCTGCGCCAGAGCAAGCCGCGGGAGCGCCGTGTGCGGGTCCAGTTCGATCGCCGCCCTTAGCTCCGCTTCACTTTCGGCCATTTTCCCCGCAGCGAAATAGAACTGGCCTAGTGCCACGCGCGCCTGGGAAGACTTCGGGTTTGCCTCCGCTGCCTTCTTGTAAACGTCCTCGGCCTCGGCGGGCTGGCGCGCGGAAACATAGATTGCGGCCAGGTTCAGATAGCTATCCACACGTTGGGGGTCGATCTCAATGGCTTTTTGAAATTCTCCAATGGCTTTCGGCAAGTCGCGTGTCGCGGCATACGTCGCGCCCAACATTTCGCGAGCCGGAACATTTCTCTGATCTGCTGCAATGAGTTTTTCTGCAAGCTGTTGGGCCTGCTGGTACTGTTGCCCGACGAAGAGCACGTCGGCGAGCTCTAGCTCGGCCTCAGAGTTCTTAGAGTTCAGACTGACGGTCGTCTTCAGCTCGCGGAGAGCGCCATTAAGGTCAGACAGCTTCAGGTACGTCTCGGCAAGTTGATAGTGCGCCTGCTCGAACCTCGGGTCGAGCGCGATAGCATTTCGGAATTCGATTTCCGCCGCAGGGTAGTTGCCCGCTTTGAAGTACTTCTCGCCGCTGCTCAGGTAACCCAGCTTCTTCTTGTTCGGATCAGAGGTACAGGCAGAGAACATCACCGCCAGCGCCAAGGCGCAAAAGAGCCATCTCTTTGATGTCACAGGCAGCGTGCCTCTCGCCGCGCATCCATCCTCGCATGTGGCATCGGCCTGCACTTCACACGGCGTCGTCTTCTTTGACGATCTCAAATACTTCTTCTCCGAAAACGAAAAGCCCACATCGCTCCGATTGGCAGGAGGGAGAAGCACAAATACAGCAAGGGGCTGCCACCTTCCGGAACCGTATACGTCCCAGGCCCTGGCGTGGGCGTGGGTGAGCCAGGTGTGTTGTTGTAGGCGCTGCAACCTGTGGAGATGGTGTTCTGCTCCAGCGTCACTGCGCCAGTCAGCGCGATGATGCTACCGCACCCATCTGTTGCACCGGTAACCAGGCTGTCGCTTCCGTACGCAATAATATTTCCCTCGAATGACGTGCTGCTTCCGAGGGTCGCGGAGCTGCCAACCACCCAATACACGCTGTCAGTTGAATTGCCACCGACAATCTTAACACTAGAGCCGCTTGCGGTCGTGAGCGTGCTCGCTATATCGATGACGATGGTCTGATCGCTGCCGGTGAAGTTGAGGGTGAGGGCTCCCGTCAACTGAGCCGACGAAGTAAAATTATAGACGCCCGCACCGAGATTCAACCCACCCAGATTTTGACCAGTCAGACTGGTAGCGGAGGAGCTCAAGCCCATCAGGGTAGTGTAGGCTGAGCTCGCAGCGGCCTGAGCCGCCATCGCGATCGGCCCGCCTGCGTATACTGACCCATTCGTCACCTGCGGGTCCGACACCCCAACGCCTGGTGAGGAGCTAAAGCCAGTAATCGCATTGGCACCTCCGGATGACCAGACACCCACATTTCCGCTAATGGTGCTTGTAGGGACATTGGTCACCGTCGAAGCGCCCAGTACGGCGAAGCTGCCCGCAGTTCCCAGAATGCCTTGGGCATGGGCATTGACTGCCAACACCGAAAGAATCAACAAACCCAAGCTAAACACTTTCATCTTTCCTGCCGATAAGTGCCAGTACTTAGTCATTTGTTTCCTCCTCGATAGCGATATTGTGAGACAGCCCTTTGCGTACCTGTGACGCTCTAGCGCGAAGCCTAATGTTGTCAAGACTGATAATTTTTGCGACCAGTTGCAAGCACTTGCAGCCACCCAAACTCTTCATTCCCAAGAAGATGGTAGAAATCGCGGCCCGCTTACGATTTGAAAGAATTTCTGTCGCTGACAACTATCCGGACTCCCGAACCGTATGCTCTACAGATGTGAGGTGTTCTTGGGTTGAACTGGGTAAATGGGCAGTGGAAGTCAAGACAGGAGGATTCGATGCCCAGGCGCTTCGGGGCCTGCTTGAGTTTTGCCGCCGCAATCCGGCGTTCACGCCACTGGTGATCTGCGCGCCCGGAGAGGAAGAGATTGCCCGGCGGCACGTCGTCCTGAGTGTCAGTTGGGAAGACTTTCTTATTTCCGGCCCGGCACAAGGTTAGAGCGCCGGAAGAGGCTGATTTCCCCCGCCGGAGCCAATGCTCCATGTTATTCTCATTGGCCGCTTTTCGGTGACCCCGTAGTCAGATTTTTCTCATGCTTGAAACGAAATTCAGCCACCGTGACGGGGCTTTCCGAATGTTCCCATGGGACTCTCGTATCGTTAGTTTAATCGCACCCCGTTTTATGCGACCGCCCGCGCCGCCCAGGACTTCGCCAAGGCCGCCCGGACGCAGGCAACCCGCCGGGCTTACAACTCCAACTAGCGGACTTCGCCGCGTGGCGAGCCTCGCACGGCCTGGAATCCCTGCCGGCAGAGTCGCCCACCGAGGCCCTCTATCTCTCGGCTCTGGCCGGGGAGGGAAGACATCTTCGAATGGGAGACAGGTTGTCTCATTGAGATCCTCCATCACTCCAATTCCCCAGCCGCGCCAACCTCTTCTCCCAGCGCCTGGCAAACCGGCTGTTGCGCTGCACTCAAAGTGCAGTCGGACAGGAGCCTGTGTACCTGCCCTACGAACTCTTGCTTTGAAGCAGACAAAGCACCGCATAAAGCTTGTAGGAGTTACCAGGATGTGGCGGCGAATGAGTCGGCTTCGCGGTTGAGCTCTTCCGGATAGGCGGCGTAGGGCGAGAGGATTACACGGTAGCGGAAGGTTGCTGACTGACCTTTCTCCAGGGTAAAGTTGAAAGCAGGTTGCTTGGGATCGAAGATACTGCGGCCGAGTGGGTTGGCGGCAAATAGACCATAGCCGCGGGCGTGCCAGTAGGTTGGATAGCCGGGGTTGGCGGGGTGGTCGATGATGGCGATGTTGACCAGATTGTCGCAGTCGTGGCCGGTGAGGGCGCACCACCGGCCCCGGGTTCCCCAGGCTGCGGCGCCAAGAACGTCTTCGCTGGTGCGGTATTGGCCGCTGGCGGGGTTTGGGGCGGAAGGATCCGCGGGTGCGGCAGCAACCACGGTTGCGTTTCCGTTGGCGTCGGTAAATACTCCACCCTTTTCTTCGGGCGATTCGAGCCATCGAGCCACGCGCAGACCGAGCAGGCCTTCCTTGTCGTCACTGAAGACGGCATGATCGAGTGCGGTGAGAGTTATCGCCTGGTCGATTACTCTTGCATGATTACGGCGGGCGAAAACATAGTGTGTGGTCTGGTTGAGGATGGGGTTGTTTTCACCGGTCATCCAGACCGACTCGACGACTAACTCGCCGCTATGGAGGCCGTTCTTCGTGGAGACGATGCGGGTGTGGAGGATTGTGCCCATCTTTGAACGGGCTTCGGGTTTGATGGCGTCGGAGTTATTCCAGAAATCGAAGCCGTTAACGTTGCCATAGTTGAACCACAGGCCGGCCTGGTGGGGATGGTCGACGCGCTCGTTGGGCCGGGGTTTGAGAGGATAGCCGCGCGTCACTGTAACACCTTCGTTGGTGATGAGCGGATAGAGGACAGGCTTTTTGAGCGAGATGGGCCAGATGTAGGAGGTGAATGCCTTGCCGTCGATGGTGATGTCGACGCGGCGATTGGCTTCATCGGCAATGACCTGAACGCCCTTGGCAGGGGTGGCGGCCAGGGAGGCTGTGCATGCGGTGAGAAGGACCAGCGCGGCCAGCCCAGTTAGTCTCCGATGCAGTTGCAACCCAGAAGATATGTGTCCCATGATGCATTCCCTCAGGGGCTAAAGTCCCGGTTTTTCGGCCGATCCTGCTCCGCGGTTAAAGCCTTGCCCCTTCAAAACTGGGCGAAGCGGCCATTTTGTCAGGGCTCAAGCCCTTACCTGCCAGTCGCGACCTTTCAGAGCAAGAGCAACCATTCATCACGCGAAGACTCCGCCTCCCGCGATGACTTGCTGGGTCTTGTCGTCGAAAGTGACCTTCTGGCCGGTGTGGATGGCGGCGACGGTCATGCAGAGCGCGATGGAGTGGCTGTAACCGGCTTCGATGGAGGCATTCGGTGTTTTGCGGGAGCGGACGCATTCCATCCAGTTGCGCATGTTGGCCGAGGTCTGTGGGTCGCCTCCGGTGTTGGCCGCGGTAGACACGGCATCGACGTTTTCAGCCAGCGAAAAGCTGGGCAGAAGGTTGGGCTTGAGGCCCATAGCCGCGGCTTCGCGGGCCTGCAGTCCGCCTTCAGGTGTAACGCGCTGCTTGTCCATGTCGATCATGCCGGCGTTGGAGTAATAGAGCTCCTTCACGCCTCCGGCGGAGTTGGTGAAGCGGGAGGAGTATTGGACCTGGAAGCCTTTGGACGGGGCGTCGAGGGGGCCGTAATCGAAGACAGCGGTCAGGGTATCCCAGTTCTGGCGGCCGTCCTTCCAGAGATAGATGCCGCCGTTGGCAACGACACTGCGGGGATGGGGCAATCCGGTGAACCAGTGGACGGTGTCGATCTGGTGGACGAGCCACTGGTCGGGAATGCCGGAGGAATACGGCCAGAAGAGGCGGAACTCAAGGTATTTGCGGGCGTCAAAGGGCTCGTATGGGCAGTTGAGGAGATAGCGCTTCCAGTCGGTATCCTGCTCTTTGAGGAAGGGAACGACGTCGGGACGGCGCCAGCGGCCGGGCTGATTTACGTTCCAGGTCATTTCGACCATGACAATGTCGCCGAAAGCGCCGGACTTGATATATTCGGCGGCCTTTTGGTAGCTGGGCGTGGAGCGGCGTTGGGTTCCCACCTGGACGATCTTGCCGGCATTTTTGACAGCGGAGCGGAAGAGGCGCGCGTCGGCCATGGTGTGCGCGGTGGGCTTCTCGACATAAGCGTCGCGGCCAGCATTCACGGCTTCAGCGCCGTGCTGGGCATGTTGGAAATCGGCAGTGGCGATGAGAACGGCATCGACGTCGTTGCGGGCGTATAGTTCGTCATTGTTGCGGACCGGAGTGACGGGATTCCCAGTGAGGCTTTGGATAAAGGCGGCGCCTTCTTCGCGCCGGCGGTTCCAGAGGTCGGAGACGGCCACCATCTCAAAGTTCAGCTCTTTGGCGTACCCCTGAAATGCTGGAATCAATGCGCCCTTCATGCGGTCGCCGCAGCCGACGACGCCTACTCGGACGCGATCATTGGCGCCCAGAATGGCCGCATAGCTGCGGGCCTTCCAGGAGACGGCGGCAGCAGCGAAGGTGGCGCTGCCAGCCTTCAAAAAATGCCTGCGATTTGTGTCCCCGATAGTCATACCTCAAGGTTCTCCGATCCGACGATCTTTTTAGGCCCTGGATTGCCTGTCTCACTGCCAAACAACGATGGTCAGGCAAGGAAGTGGTTTGAGTCAACTGAGGGCGCGGCTGACCAGCTGCAAAAGTCCAAGCTGAAAGGCCGGCACGTGGGATCGAAGGGGATGGGTCAGGAGTAACTGAATCATGCAGATAGGGATGGAGAACGACCTGCAGAAGTTTGAAAGCATGCCCGCTGCCGACTTCAGCGACAAAGTTCATGGGACGGATTCCCATAGTGAAGGAATCTCTGATTAAGTCGATGTTTTGAAAGGGCACGACTTTAGTTGTGCCGCAAGTGCCGCAAAATGAGCGTGGGCTTTAGATGGGATGA
>PLGM01000311.1 GCA_003139795.1 Acidobacteriaceae bacterium
CGGCTTTTAACAGGTTAACGATGTTCTCAATGACCCTGTCGGCTTTGTGATAGGCGGTTTCCAGTTTGCTGTTTGGTCTGCTCGCCGGGTCGGGTTTGTGATGGAAGCGGCTGTTGGCGAGCGGTCCGCATAGGCGCTTGTGGAACAACAGGAAGAGGAGCGCTACGTCAACGCCTTTGGCCGTCAAGCGGTAAGCGTAGCGGCTGCCGTCTCGCTCCAGCAGTGCGTGGCCTTTCAGCTTGCGGAGGTCGTAGCGGAACTGGTTGAGTTGGTAGCTCTTCGGGAAGAACTGGAAGGTGGTGAGGACTGCCTCATGGATCTGTTTGGCCGTTCAGCCGCCGACGGTACTGCCGTTATGCAGGAGAACCTCCAGCAGCCGGATGATCCAGGGGTCATGGAGTTTGATGCCGGGATAACGGACTGAGCCGATGGTGATGGGCAGAGCGATGCTCTGTAGCAGGGGAAAGTCCACATGAACGTTGAGGCACTGGGCCTGGAAGCCGGCGAAGCGATCAGTGATGATCTGGAACCTTTTGCGGACGGCGTCGAGATGATCGAGTCCTTTCTTCAGTCCGAAGTCGTGCAGGTTGTTGGAGCAGAGCTCATTGCGCAGGAGGCGCGAGAACTTCTCATACTGCTTCAGGAATGCGTGTTTCCGGTACGCTCTGAAAACGTGATGCCCCTGCTCGATCTGATCGATCACTGTGGCCAGCTTTCCCTGCAGTCTCTTGTCCAGCCGGACGCCGAAGATCTCGCTGATGCGGTTGGCGGTCAGGCGCCCGGGGCCGATCTCGCAACTGCGCGCGAAAATGTTGTGCATGGGGAAGTGGCGTTTGAAGATGAAATTCCGGCAATGCTCGATCTGGCTGATGGCGTAGAACCGCGACAGGTTCATCTGGCCGCGCTCCTTCTCTGAAAACTTCGCCCCCAGCAGGAATGTCCAGTAATCGAGTTGTTTGCGGATGATCGCCGGGCTCAACCGGTCGGCGGCCGCCTGCAGTTGGGCCACATCGTCCACCGCCAGGAAAGCGTTGTCGTTTTTCCGCAAGGCAATCTGCTTTCGCTTCAGTTCCTGCTCCATGAAAGAGTGGCCATTGAGCCAGCAGGTGGCGTGAAACGGAAAGAAGCTCGCCATGCGCACGATGATGGGCCCCAGAACCTGGTCCCGGATGTAGAAGTAGTAATGGGTGAAGCGGCTGGTCTGATGCGCCAGGATGCGGTAGTTGGGATCCTGCGGGGGATACTTCGGCACGCTGATCCGGAACCTGCGGCCCTGTTCCATGCTCTTGAAGATGAAGTAGACGCCGAAAGCCTTCCTGTTCTCCATGCGGCTGTCAAGATGAAGGAGAGCGACTGCTTCCGCGTGTCCATCGTGTGATGGCGCTGCTGAAGCGATGGTTGCTGGGCGCTCATCAGGGCGCGATTGGACCGGAGCATATGAACAATTACCTGGACGAGTTCACCTTTCGATTCCACCGCCGCAC
The DNA here is from genome assembly GCA_003139795.1 of Acidobacteriaceae bacterium. GTDB lineage: Bacteria > Acidobacteriota > Terriglobia > Terriglobales > Acidobacteriaceae > Telmatobacter. The sequence continues at coordinate 1,485 of PLGM01000311.1, forward strand.
ATCCAAATCTCGCGGCAAACTGTTCTATCGATTGGCTGAACAAGCCGTGCAGGTTGGCCCCGTCCCGTTTGCAACCTTGGTCAAACCACAACCTGTTGTGCCTGGTGGCGTGAAGTAAATACCCCTATTGCCTCATTAAATTCTTCAGAGCGCCGTTCGCGCCCTCGGCCTTCATCAAGCCCGAGTGGTCCGTCGCTCCGAGGTCCGCTTCGATCATGTAATTCGCCACCCCCGCATTCTCGTCGAGCTTCGGCTCGAGAGCCACGTGGCAGTTCAAATATCCCTGGCCTTTGAGCTTCATTTCTACCTGAGTAATCAGGCTCTCGAGGAACAGGTTGTCGGGTATGAAGTTGGTTCGTGAGGCCATCAGCCTGTCCACCTCCGCCGGGTCTAGGGGGAGGTTGGGGGCCAGCGTGACCGTCCCCAGCCGGTATGAGCGGCCTTGCTTTACCGTCACCTTGTAAGGGACGCGGATCACGCCTTCCTCGGTCACGGGAAATCCATATCGCACCGCGTGGACTTCAGCCGCGGCAAATCCGTGAGCGGCGTAGGCGTCCATGACACTCCGCTCGACATCGGCGGTCGAGCGCTCGGAGTCGAATGTCAAGTCGGAGAGCTTCGCGTTCAGATCCAATTGGGGCTTCAAGAAGTCCGCCACACCTTCCAGCTTCAGGGTTCCAATCCGCACCGGCTGCGATGCGATGATGAATTTTATTGCGCCTGTGTTGTGCGTGGCCGGATCTTCAACCAGCTCGGTGGCAACCTGCGCATGAACACCTTCGCCGGCGAGCAACTCCTCGAGAGTGCGCCGGACGGCCTCGACCAGCAAGCCTTGGGGCGGTAATGTGCCGCGGTAGAGCGGGATATTGGCCTTCAGCAGGGCATCGACATCTTTGCCCACTTCGAGCGGAAGACTGCTCACCTGGATAGGAAATGCCTGTGAACTCATCTTGACCGTGTAATTCAGCTTGGTGCCGTCGAACTTATAAGACACCTTCTCGAAGATGCCGATGTCCATGAGCTGCTGCGCCTGCCGCTTCAGCTCATCTGTTGTGTAGCTTATCCCCACCGCCAGGCCAGCGACGTTCGCGAGCGCCGCATCGGAGTAATCTGGCGCTCCCGTAAAATGAATCGATTGCGGCGTAAACGTCTGCCCATGGGTGGGGATTGCCGCAGAAAGCAGCGAGACTACGCCAAGAAACTGTGTGCACAATTTACGCATATTTGCAAGGACGATCAGTGTGACCGAACCGCCCGCGGCGGAAGGCAAATGAAAGCCGCCGCAGGCGAATCATGACTCTAAGTTAACCTGCTTTTGCGATCTGGGACATACTACGAAGGTGGGACATGGTGCCGGTGAGGGGCGGATCGCCCGAGCCCTCCCATTTTGGCACGATTCCTTCGACGCGATTGCCGGTTCGGCAGAATATCTGGTATGCCGTGGCGCCGGCGGCCCGCCCAATTGCCCATGGCCCGGGTTGCCAAAGACGGCGCGGAAGCCCTCGCGCGAAAGAAACTTTATGCTCCTTAGTCAAAATGGAGTGACCGGTCCCATGCGCTGACCGTGGGTTAGGCTGTGATTCAAGAGAGAAGCACAACTCATGAGCCACAAGCGGAGAGGAACCGGTCATAAAGGAAAAGGTACGATTTTTGGGTTTGGATTTCCATGCCGAAACGATTGCTGTTGCCGTAGCCGAGCCGGATGGCGAGGTTCGCAGCCTGGGAAC
>PLGM01000316.1 GCA_003139795.1 Acidobacteriaceae bacterium
CGCTCCATCTGCCGCTTGACGCGGGACTGAATGTTGCGGTCGAGGTCCAGCTTTTCAATCTCGATGTCCAGCACGTCGGCGATGCGCGCGAGGCGCGCCGCGGGGTCGAAGATGGCCAGCAGCTCCTGCTTCTCCTCGATGCCGAGCTGCAGGTTGGCGGCGATGGTGTCACTCAGCTTGGCCGGTTCGTCCATGCGCACGGTGGCGATGATGGTCTCGTAGTTGAGCGACTGCTGCAGCTTGACGTACTGTTCGAAGAGGCCGGTGACGCGCGTCATCAGCTGCTCGACGGCCGGGGTCATCTCAAACTCTTTCTTGCCGACCCGCACGGTGGCCACAAAGAAGCCGTCGCGGTCGTTCACTTCAATCGATTTGGCGCGCTCCACGCCTTCCACCAGCACCTTGATGTTGCCGTCGGGCATTTTGACGCTCTGCACGATGTTGCAGATGGAGCCGACCTGGTAGATTTCCTTGGCCTTGGGCTCGTCGACCGAGGCGTCGTGCTGGGTGGCGAGAAAGATCTTGCGGTCGCCGGTGAGGGCTTCTTCCAGGGCGCGCACGCTGGACTCGCGGCCCACCACGAAGGGCGTCATCATGTAGGGGAAGATNNTTCGGTTCTTTCGCGGGATGCGGTCATAGGGTCCCCATGGGTGTTAGACGCGCGGAACATGCTCCGGATACGCGGCTGATTATACGGCTCCTGTTGCGATTGTACAGCGAACGGGGGTTTAGCAGGCGATGAAGCCAGTGCGACCCAGATCCAAGAATCGAGACGCGGCCGACCGGGAGATTGGTTTCAACTGCGAGCCGGTACACGTTCCCGGCGTGCGGAACGAGGCAATCCAGCCCTGATTACTTGCGCTCCAGGACGATGAGCTCGACGGTATCGGTGGGCAGCGGATGGGACAATTTCAAACTTCCCCCGCGCAAAGATTTTTCCTCAACCAGTTCCAGGTTTTGGGTTTTGCTGATCCGGTAGCGCTTCAGGTTGAACGCCGCTTGGCCCCAGGGCAGGTTGTCGATTGCCAGGTTGTAGCCGGCATTGTCGCGGTAGACGATGTCGGTGCGAGGCGCCAGAGACCTCTCTTTTTTCGCGTCGGGCGGCGGAGGGGGCGGAGGCGCCGCATCCGCGGGCGCCGGCATTTTCTTTTCCGCGAAGCCGGCGGGAATGGCGTAGTTGCCGATGAAGACCTGAACGGTCTTGCCATCCGCCGAGCGGCCCGCAAGCGCGGCCAGGCCAAAGGTGTCGGCGCCCTCAACCGCAAACCGTTGTGGCGTGTCCAGCATCCTGCCCATGGCTTTGAAGGTGTAGGCAGGCTTGAAATAACGCCCTTCGAGATCGAAGAGTCCCATCCAGGCGGCATCGCCCCGATAGAACATCGCATGATCCACGGGGGCGTCTTGAAGATAGCTGAGGACCGCGCCAATGAAGGCCGCATTGTGCATGCCTTGCAGCTCGTCCTTTTCCTGGTCCGTAAAATCGTAGCTCAAGTTCCATTCGGAGAGAATGCTCTCCGCCTTGGGAAATCCGTGCGCATCGAGGACGCCGCGTATTTCCCTGGCCAGCCGAACGGCATCGTAGGGGTCGGCGCTGAAGTTGGCGTAGGTATGCCAGGAGTAAAAATCCAGCGGCAGCTTGTGCGCGGCGCAGTAGTCGATGAAGCCTTCGCGGTAAGCCCCGTCGTCGGAAGGATTCGCAATGGCGTCGCCGCCGACTTTCAGTGTGGGATCGACGGACTTCAAGGCCAGGGCCGTCTTTGCGTACAGAGAGTAGAACTGCTCCGGAGTGCCGGTCCAGAATATATCCCCCGGCTCATTCCAGAATTCCCAGTAGCGGACCTTATAGTGGAATCCGTTTGCCCAGCCCTGGTTGTAGTGCATGGCGATGTGCTTCACCACGCTCGAGTACTTATCGAAGTCGGCCGGCGGATTGACGTTGGCGCCCCAACTGCGCCCGATGCGGTAATAGACTTCCGCCCCACTGGCGTGAACGGCGGTCAGCATCTTATCGGTCGCGGCGAAGTTGTAGCTCGCGGCCTTTTCCGGGTCGGCATTCTCGTCGGGAAAGATGATGGAAGCGTTGCCCGCCTTCACCACGCCGGCGCGCTGCGCGGAGTCGGGAATCAGCCAGGTCAAGGGTCCATTTGTGTAAACGAACCTGGCATCCACATCGGTGGGGCCCATCACATCGTGGGTGCGAACCTGACCGACGCGCAACTCGCTGTATTGCCGCACCAGGCCGGGAAGTCCGGCCATCACCGGCGCCGGCATGCCGTTCATGCCCTGGAATGAATGGAGCTCGCCGACTACTTTGCCGGCGTCCACCTGCATGGCGCGATAGCCGTCATTTGCCGGGCCCTGCGCCAATGCGGCAGCGCAAGAAAGCAGGAGGAAGGGGAAACAACGTGCGGAACCCTTCATCTGTGAGACTCCTTCGCGGTGCGGGCGACGCGAAGAAAGCCCCCGCACTCTCAGCATGGAAGTCTAGCATGAGGGTGCATAGGCGGCAATTTACGGTCTGAATGCTAGCCGGCCTTCTCCAACAGGCACAACGACAGGTCGCGGCGCTCGACCATATCGCTCGTGATTTCCAGGTCGCGGACGCGTTTGTTGTTGGGCAGGTGGTACATCAGGTCGAGCATCAGCTCTTCGAGAATCATGCGCAAACCGCGGGCGCCCACCTTGCGCGCCAGAGCCTCGCGGGCCACGGCACAGGTGGCTTCCTGGGTGAAGTGCAGACGGACGTTTTCGTACTCCAGGAGCCGCTGGTACTGCTTGAGGATGGCGTTGCGGGGCTTGGTGAGGATCTCGATCAGCGCCGCTTCGTCCAGTTCGTCGAGGACGCCCATGACGGGCAGGCGGCCGACGAACTCGGGAATCAGGCCGTACTTGATCAGGTCCTGCGGCTCGGTCTTGCGCAGCAGTTCGGTGTCGCGATGGGAGCGTGCAGTAGCCTCGGCTTCAGTCTCCGTAGCCTTGAAACCCAGCGCCTTCTTGCCGATGCGGCGGCCTACAATGCGCTCCAGGCCCACAAACGCGCCACCGCAGATGAAGAGGATGTTGGTGGTGTCGACGGCGGTGAACTCCTGGTGGGGGTGCTTGCGCCCGCCCTGCGGGGGAACATTGGCCACGGTGCCTTCGAGGATCTTGAGCAGGGCCTGCTGCACGCCCTCGCCGGAGACGTCGCGGGTGATGGAGGGATTCTCGTCCTTGCGGCCGATCTTGTCGATCTCGTCGATATAAATGATGCCCTGCTGGGCGCGGGTCACATCGCCTTCGGCGGCCTGGAGCAGCTTGAGGATGATGTTTTCCACGTCCTCGCCCACGTAGCCGGCCTCGGTCAGCGTGGTGGCGTCCACAATGGCGAAGGGAACGTCGAGCATCTTGGCCAGGGTGTGGGCCAGCAGCGTTTTCCCCGATCCGGTGGGGCCGATGAGAAGGATGTTGGACTTGGCGAGCTCGACTTCATTGTTGCGCATGCGGTTCATCTGGATGCGCTTGTAGTGGTTGTAGACGGCGACAGCGAGCTTTTTCTTGGTCTGCTCCTGGCCGATCACGTAGTCGTCGAGAAAGCCCTTCACCTCCTGCGGTTTGGGCAGGTGGCCGGCGGTGGTGGGGGGATGGGCGGCGTCGCCGCGGTCGTCCTCGAGGATCGAGTTGCAGACGGCGACGCACTCGTCGCAGATGTAGGCGCGAGGGTAGTCGCTGGGCGACGAGATCAGCTTGGCCACGGCGTCCTGTGACTTGTGACAGAACGAGCAGCG
>PLGM01000323.1 GCA_003139795.1 Acidobacteriaceae bacterium
GAATGCAACATACAAGGGACGGCCACGGGCATGCAGCCCACGCGACGGAAGGCATAAGAACTCTCCCATTCTTGAAAAACGGGAACAGGCCACAAATCGGGATCATGCCGATTTATGCCACCGCTGCCTGTCGATCCTGGTAGCTGATCTGCAATTATGCGCCTGCAATCTTGTAGCCTCAAGTCTGCACGCGATCTGCCTCACTTTTTGGCGTGTTATTCGCCGTTTGACATGGATGATCGCCACACGAACTGAACCTGTGTATCCTCAAAACTGCATTCGGGGCCAAATTGCGGCGCCCCTGATTGTCAGGGGCACAAGACGTGGTTACCCCGGCACACTTCGTGTTCGGGAGACCCTCGTCCGGCGATAGCCGACAACGACAAAGCGCATTGCGCCGCGTCGGCAGGCGCACTCCAGCGCGTTGGTCATCTTCTATTTCGCGGAGAGTTGATCGCGGTGGCGACTCAGGCGGCGAGGTCGTAACGATGATGGAGACCGCCGAGCCTTGGGAGCGAGAGGACCCTGCTGCTCGCACCTGGGCATTTCGCCACCTTGCGGCCAGCCGGAGTCTGCTTGCCGAGGCCAGGGGACCGATTTTGCCTCGATGAGTCCATCGGCAATAATTCGCTCGTTGGGATTTGCCGCCGGACAGCAAAAGCAGATCGGCACTACTCGCAGCGCAAAGCCGTCATGGGATCGACGTGCATTGCGCGCCGTGCTGGAAAATATGCAGCCGCCAGCGCCACCATCGTCAGCAGGAGTGCGACGCCGATGAACGTGAGCGGATCGGCCGGAGTCACGGCGAAAAGCATGCCAGACAAAAAGCGGGCTGACGCAAGAGCCGCAGGAATGCCTGCCGCCAGGCCGAAGAACGCCAGCTTCGCCGACTCCCCAAGGACCAGGCGGCGAAGGCTCGCGGGCGACGCCCCCACAGCGCTATGTGCATGCCGATTTCGCGCGTACGGCGTGAGACGGAATACGAGATCACGCCGAAAATGCCTACGGTGGCGAGTACAAGCGCAATCGCGCCGAAGATCGCCGGAAGCAGAGTCCGAAATCGAGGCTCGGCCACGGATGCGTTCATCGCCTGGGGCAGCGTTTCCACGTTTGTCACCGGCAGGCCTGGGTCGATATTGTGTGTCTCTGCCCGGATGGCAGCCGCGACGTCAGCAGCGCTCAGCCCGCCTTTGACAACGATCTCCGCTCCCCAGAAAGGCTCTTGCGCGAACGGCACATACATCATCGGGCCCGGTTCTTTTTGAAGGGAAACGTCGTGAATATCGGCCACTACGCCGACAATCTCCCGTGAAACATTGCCATTGGGCGGAAATCCGAAAATGAGGCGCCGGCCCAAGGGATTCTCGTGTGGGAAATTACGGCGGGCCAGCGCCTCGCTGATCAGCGCCACCGGTGGGGTCATCGCTGTGTCATCCACAGAAAACGGCCGGCCGCGGATCAGCGATACCCCCATCACCTGAAAATATCCAGGGCTGGCGGAAACGTAGTTCGCCATATTCGCTTTGCCCTGAGGCTGCGGCGGGTTGCCGGCGATGGTAAAAGGCAGGTTGATGGAGTTGTCCAGTATCGGCAGCGGAACGGCAAGAGCCGATTTCTCCAAGCCGCGCTGAGTCTGGAGGCGCATCATCAACTCGTCCGTAAATGCTCTCCATTGTTCCGGCTTTGCATATTGATAGCGCGGCAGCGAGACCTCCGCCTTCACCAGATGCTCTGTCTCGAAGCCCGGGCTCACCGACAGCAGATGGGCAAAGCTGCGCAACAGCAATCCGGCGCCGGTGAGCAGCACCATCGCCACCGCTACTTCCGCAGCCGCCAGGAAGTTGCGCGCATGCCGCGCGCCTCTGGCTTCTCCCGCGCGTGAGCCTTCGCGAAGATTGGCCTGCGGATCGGAGCGGGATGTGAAGAGCACGGGCGCCAGGCCGAAGAGAAGGCTGGCGGCCAGTGACAACACAAGTGCAAATCCGAGAACCGAGCCGTTCACGCTGATGGGATGAAGCTGCGGCACTCCCGGAGGCACTGCGGAAGCGAATGCGGTGACGCTCCCCCATGCGAGCAGGACTCCCAAAACGCCGCCGAGCAGCCCTAAGATGGCGCTTTCCGTCAGCAGTTGCGCGGCAATGCGCCGCCGGCTCGCCCCCAGGGCAATGCGCACAGCCATCTCTTTCGACCGGGTAGTCGCGCGCGCCAAAAGCAGGTTGGCGATGTTGACGCAGGCGATCAAAAAGACCAGGCTTACCGCGCACAGGAGCACCAGCAGCGGCGTCTTCACATCCCCAACAATCACCTGCTGGAGCGGCTGAATGCCAGGCTGCCAGCCGCTTTCCGCGGGAAACTGATGCGCCAGCTCCGCGCCGATTGTCTGCAATTCCGCCTGCGCCTCGGCGATGGAAACGCCGGGCCGCAGCCGGGCGATTGCCGGCAGCCAGTGCGTCTGGGGCGGCCGCGTCCTCCACCCGCCGAACAGCGGGTCCTCGACCAGGGGTATCCAGATCTGATCCTTCTGCCCAACAAAGGGAGTCCGAAAGCTGGCCTGCATCACGCCGGCGACTGTGAAGCTGCGCTGATCGAGCGTGATCGCGCGGCCCACGATGTTTGGGTCAGCCCCGAAACGGCTCCGCCACAGGTTTTCACTGAGCACGACGACCGGAGCCGCGCTTTCCTCGCCGTCCTCCGCAAGAAGGGCGCGGCCTAGCAGCGGCTGCGCGCCGAAGAGAGAGAAGAAGTCCGCCGTCACCGACACTGTACTCACTTCGGCCGGCTCTCCATAACCGGTGAGGGTGAGGGAGTGGGTTGCCAGGCCGGCGATGGCGCTGAACGAGCGGTTGTGATCGCGGAGCTGAGTGAAGGCTGGCCAGGACATCCCGGCGCCCGAGACGCCCGCTTTGGGTTCGTTCTCCGACAGGTTGACGAGCTGGCCGGGATGGATGTAGGGCAGCGGCCGCAGCAGAACCGCATCCACAACGGAAAAGATCGCCGCATTTGCGCCGATGCCGAGCGCCAGCGTTACCATCACGACGAGAGAGAAGGCAGGGTTTTTCGCCAATGTTCTTACGCCGAAGCGAACGTCCTGCGCGAGCTTCTCCAGCAATGCCCCGGCACGGACGTCACGGACGCGCTGTCTGACCTGGTCGACTCCTCCCATTTCGCGACGGGTATGGCGATATGCCTCGCCGGGCGACATCCCTGATCTCACCTTCTCTGCCGAGACCAGTTCCACATAAGCGCGGAGTTCCTCATCCAGATCATGATTGATTTGATCCTTGCGGAAAACGTTGTTCCAGAGCGCACGAAATCGATTGATCAAGGAGACCTCCTAACTCATTCCCAGGGCCGCTCCCATGGCGAGCGATATCCGTTCCCATCGTTCTGTCTCGGTCTGAAGTTGTTTTCTGCCGGCTTTCGTCAATGAATAGAACTTCGCACGCCGATTGGTCTCCGACTCGCCCCAGGCAGACGCAAGCCAACCGGCCTCCTCCATGCGATGGAGAGCAGGAAAGAGAGAACCTGCCTTCACATCGAAGGCTCCATTGGTCATCTGCGCGATTCGGCGGGAGATGCCCATGCCATGCAGCTCCTGGAGTGCGAGGGCCTTCAGAATCAAGACATCGAGGGTGCCTTGGAGCAGATCGGATTGCGGAGCGGGCATGAGTACTCCTATTGACAGTCTATAAGAGGTTAGCGTCTTTCTTATAGACAGTCAATAGGAATCATGAAGTCTTGACTGACGCTTACGGGGCAAAGCACGTTTCCAGGCTGGTCAAACCTGGAAACGCGCATTGGCGATTTAGCGTCAATCCAGAAGCATTCCCGGCAACATCGGCGTTTAGCGATACCAATCCGCGAATGGGCATCAATCTGTCCGCCGAGGCTGGCTTTGCCACCCGCCGGGCAGCTATTCATCGGCTGGCGGTTTTCCGCCAGGAGAGAGTGCCGGGTCCAATTTAAGAGTGGCCGACACGATCGTGTCCCCAGGTGATTCCTACCTATTCACGCAAATCGGAACAACGGCATTCTCTCCGCACACCACACGTCATTTTGGACCACTCTTCAGGTTGCCAATGAGCGTCTGTTTTTGCTCGATTTTTCACTTGACAATCTCGATTGGAAAACATACTCTTGTCAGGATTTTACTCCAATTCCCCAGGAGGCTAGAAATGGCAAAGAGTCAAGCTACTGTCGAAGGTAGTATCGATAACGCTCCGTTGGCGGCTGGCGTCAAAGCAAAAGTTCAGACTGCCCTTAAGAGTTCACTGGAAGCCGAACTCACCCTGGTGGGCATCGTTCCGACTCACCACGCCAGTCTCACGCACTTCAGCATTACGTGGGATCAAGTTTAAGTCGACACATCCAACCTCCTTCTCGAGATCGATGGAGAAGATACTTCTCTTGTGGGGAGTTTGGGGAGTTGTCTGCCATAATTTGACCAATTGACATGCGGGAGAGTTTGCGTGAGCGAGGTTCGACACCCCGGGAACACGAGGTATGTCAGCCAAGTCATTCTCAAGGTCGCATCGCGCTGCAACCTCAACTGTTCCTATTGCTATGTCTACAACATGGCCGATTCCACCTGGAAGATGCGGCCGGCGCTGATGTCCAATGAAGTGTTTGAGACGGCGCTCGCCCGCATTTCCCAGCAGTGCCGCGCCACAGGGCAGGATCGATTTCGCATCGCTTTCCACGGGGGCGAACCATGCCTCATTGGTCCCGAAACCTTTGATGCGTGGTGCGGAAGAGCACGCGCTGTTCTGGGAGAGATCGTCAAGCTGAGTCTCGTCATGCAGACGAACGGAACACTTCTGGATTCGCGATGGATCGCTTCACTCCTCAAGCATCAGGTAAGCATCGGGATCAGCATGGATGGCCCCAAAGAGGTCCACGATGCGGTGAGGGTCGATCATCTGGAACAAGGGTCGTATGAGCGGGTGGAGCGGGGTTTGAGGCTTTTGCAGGAAGCGGAAGTGCCGTATGGTGTCGGCTGCGTGATTCCGCTGGGAACCGATCCTCTGACGGTGCATCGTCATTTCCTGCGGCTTGGTTGCACCCAGATCACTTATCTGATGCCGCACTTCACGCACGACACGATTGCGCCGGTCCGGCAGCGCTTCGGTGCAACGCCCTGCGCAGATTTTTTAATTCCGATTTTCGACGCCTGGTGGTTTGAGGGCTCCATGGATGTGCAGATAGACGACTTGAAAAATGTTGCGCGAGTGATCATGGGAGGCAGGAGCCGCAGTGAAGCGATTGGCAACGATCCTCCCGGCTACGTATTCATCGAACCGGACGGGGAGATGGAAGGGCTCGACAATCTGCGCTCCTGCTGTGACGGACTTTCCCGGATCAAGCTGAATGTGCGCAATTCAGACTTCTTCGACCTCTTAACCACTGAGACAATGCATTCCCAGGCTATCTTCGAAGGCATGCCGCTGGCGCAGACCTGCCGTAGTTGTCCAGAAGGGGAGACCTGCCGGGGCGGATACCTTCCCCATCGCTATTCAAAAGATAGAGGCTTCGACAACCCAAGTGTGTGGTGCGCGGACCTTCTCAAGCTGTTTGCCCATCTACGGTCCAGGATGGGCGTAAGCATTGAAGAAACCAAAGAGCGCCGGCGAGTGCTTGCGGCGAAATGTGTCCCGGATCTCGACGCGGTGGGCACGCAGGTTTTTTGAGGGCCAGGAGACATGGCTGTGGAAACTCGCAAGGAGAGGCTCCGCGCCATCCTTTGGCGGACACTCGATGAACAACTGCAATCCGAAGCCGGAGCGACTGATCCCAGCGGCAACCGGCGACGATTGACCGGCCCATGGGGTGCGTTTTTTGATGAGCACAGCGCCTGGGATGGTACGACGCAACTCAGCCGCGACCTGTATCTGGAGTTGAAGGGCCAATTTGACGACAATCTGATCAGAGAGATCCTGCTCGCAGCGGCGGACGTCAAGATTTCCCGCACCACTCTCGCCAAGCGGAAGATTGAGCTGCTCCAGGCAACAGCCGGGAGGCACGGATTCGAGATAGTCACAAGCGAACACCAATGGATCCTTCGCGCCGATCGCGGAAAGGGTGGGTGGGCCAATCGGGTGGAACGATTGGCTGAGCCAGGTGAGGCCGGTGCAGTCAGCAACGTATACATTGCATCTGACTCGACCTTGGCCGACACGGGCAGAATGCTGGATGAGGCAGGCGAAGATGATTTGTTCGGGGCGTTGCTAGGCATACCGGCCTGTTGCCGCGAGGCCTTTGACCGGTCCAAGTCGCTGGCGGCAGAGAAACAAAACGATTTTGTGCCTTACGTGTTGGAGAACACCTGCGGCGATATGCCGTACGATTGGCGGCTGAACTACACGGCACAGTATTTTGGATTCTCGCTGTTGAGTTTTTTTCCGTGCTCATTCCGCTGTCCTGCCGCCGCCGCGGTAGCTGACAGCACTCTTAGCATGCTGGCTGGTTGCGATGCGGCCTGGGCGAAGAGGTTCGTCGAGTTGCAGCAGACCAATGTGCTCTACACTGAGAATGGTGGATTGCATCTTTTCCGCGCGCACCTCCGCAACGGGCTGATCGCCTATGATCCGCGAGACCTGCAGTCTAGCGAAGCCACCGAACTGGCCTATCTTCTCAAACAGGGAGACCGGTTGGAGGTCAGTGGCCAGCATGCGGTACAGGTATATCGAGGCTCAACAAAGATAGGAGCGGTGGCGGGAGAGGACACTTGCATGTGCGCCTTCTACTAGTGTTCGCCAAGCGACTTTCCAGCGACGATTGTGTAACGCGACTGGCTACTGCATCGCGTCCCCAAGCTTCCTCGTCAGGCTGTTCCAGTGCTCACTTGTTTGTCCCTGGAGTTGCTGCCTCAGCCTTTGCCGAGAGGCATCTGGCTTGGCGCAGGACCGAACTCAATAGCTTCCTCTGCTTGAGTCTGCATTTCGGGATTGGTACCCTGAAGTGTGCGTCCAGCGAAGGC
>PLGM01000369.1 GCA_003139795.1 Acidobacteriaceae bacterium
AGAACCTGGCACTGTCCAGTGAAGACCATCGCCGCAAATTCACTCCTGTTCGCGTCGTGCCTGCCCGATACCATTCGGTGGCGGCTGGCCACCCGGCGCGCAGCCAGGACGCAGGAGCGAATTCTGCTGCGGATTGTGCGGGAGAACGCCGCGACGGCCTTCGGGCGGGAGCATAGCTTTTCCAGCATCCAAACAATCGCTGACTATCAGGCACGAGTCCCCGCGCGCGATTACTCGGACTTTGAGCAGTATATCGAGAGGTGCGCGGCGGGAGAGGCAAGGGTGCTTACCGCGCAGGCGGTGAAATCCTTCGCGCTTTCCAGCGGATCGACCTCTGCCAGCAAGTTGATTCCCTACACACCCGCCTTGCTGCGCGAATTTCAGCGATCCATCTCGCCGTGGCTGGTTGGAATGTTCCTGCAGGCCCCCGGAATCCTGGCCGGAAAGTCCTACTGGCAGATCTCACCGGTCGCGACGCCCACCAACCAGACGGCCGGCCGCATTCCCATCGGCTTCGGAGAAGACACGGAGTACTTCGGACCGCGCCGGGCGGCACTGGTTCGCGCAACGCTCGCCGTTCGCGAATCCATTTCCGCCATGCGGATGGAAGAGTTTCATTTCGAGAGCTTGCGGCAACTGCTGGCCTGTCGAAGCCTGCGCTTTATCTCGGTGTGGAATCCCTCGTTCCTTACGCTGCTGATCGCGGATCTGATGCGGCTTGCCGGTCCCCTCATTGAGCGTCTCCATCTGGACGGACTGGAGGCGCGCGCGCTTGAGTTGGACACGCTCTTTCGGTCGCGCCCGCGCGCCGATCTGTTCTCCGTTGACACGGCCGGCCGCACTCTCCCTGAAGCCATCTGGCCTGAGTTGCGTCTTATCAGTTGCTGGACCGATGCCGCGGCTCGTGATGCCGCCAGCCGATTGCGTGCCATGTTTCCGCGCACCGCCATTCAGCCCAAAGGGCTGATCGCTACCGAGGGGGTGATGAGCTTTCCCTGGCGCGCGGCGGGAAACTGCCTGGCAATCACCTCTCATTTCTTCGAATTTGCCGAACCGGACTCCGAGGGAGGCCAATCTCCTCTCAAACTGGCGCATGAACTGGAGATTGGGCGGCGGTATTCGATCCTCCTGACTACATCGGGCGGCTTATACCGCTATCGCATTGGCGACGTGGCGGAGGTCGTCGGTCATATCGGGCAGTGCCCGCTGCTCCAATTCAAGGGCAAGGAAGATGGAGTGGTGGACCTGGTGGGAGAGAAGCTGAACGCCATGCACGTCGCGCGCGCCGCCCAGGAGGTATTTGCAAGATTTACCTTCAACCAGCGGTTTTGGATGCTGGCGCCAGACCATTCCCAAACGCCTCGGTGCTACGTCCTTTATCTGCAGTCGGATTCCCCTGTGCCGTCCGGCGCGCTGACGTCCTTCGAAACATTGCTCGAAGAGAACTTTCACTATGCCTATGCGCGGCGCCTGGGACAGCTCGGCCCATTGCAGTTGTTCCTCATCGATCCGGCATCGGACCCGGAAGCGGATTACCTCACGGCCTGCGCGGCGCGCGGCCAGCGCATGGGCGATATCAAACGACATTGCCTGGATCGGTATGACGGGTGGTCCGGAGTGTTCAGATGCCGGGAGGATGGACTCTGAACATTGGGCGGGTTGACGAGATTAGGGTACCGCTTTAATCAAGAATTCGGCAGGAGAGTGAGCGAGCATAAAATCTTTCCAAGTTATTGTAGTGCCGCGATTTATCCAAGACAAGCTGGATCGAAGTCGGGAAGTCGGCATGGCGACTGGAACCTTGCGCCCTCCCGCTGGGCTGGGGTCCGAGCGGGCTCCCGGAGCCTGGGGCGTTACTAATGCTTCTTCATAGAGTAGATCGCTAAATCGTCCCTCATTGAAGAAAGTCTCTACGATAGGGATTTGACTTGAGGCAGAATAAGATTCATTTGGGTGCGGACTTCTTCACTTGGTCGGCCGGCGCCTTGATTTCAGTGGGCGTAAGCACATTTGGAGCGGTCCTCCGTTTCGCACTCTGACGGACGGGACGGATGGGAATTCGATCAAAGAACTCATGCCGCCCCTGGCCGAGAGGCACCACCTGACCGGGCATCGTTTATCTTGGGATAAACAGGACTCACCAAGATTGGAGCGCGTCGCAACCTGGGCTTGCGTGGGCGATATGCGTTTGAGGGTGGTCTTGGATCCTTTCGCCAGGTCAGAGGTATGCATCCGAATCAATCGAAGCTGGAAAGCCGTGTTCATCGCGCTGCGGAAGCCGCTTTGTCCCGTCAGCTGTACGTCAGCGCAATCGACGTGTTCTGTGGAATGGGCCTGCTGGCGCCCGCGCAGGTCGACTCCTGGCGGAAAGGGCGAGTCGATTTCCTGGAGCGGGTGATTCAAGGGAATCTCAAGAAGATTTCTTCGTCCATGGCGATTTTTCGGCGCTGGGCAAATGAGAAGTGCCTCAAGCCCAGCGAAACCCATTACATGCGCCGTTCGCGGGCCGGGACCGTGGCCTTGCAATTCTCGAAGAGCGGAGACCCGGGGATTGAGAGGAACTACCGCACGCACTACGTATCGCCGGCGCTGTCAGAGAAGAAACAGCAACGGCTTGAAGAGAAGCTCAACCAGCCTCCGAAACCTGTCGTGTTCCAGAACCTGCACGAGGCCCAATGTTCGGAATGCGGCGCGGAGATTGAGCAGGGTTCTTTTCTTTCGATGGAACTGGAGCAACCGCTTTGCCTTCAGTGCGCACGTCTCGACGATCTCGAGTTTCTTCCATCGGGCGACACGGCGTTGACGCGGCGGGCTTCGAAGTACAGTGGACGAGTGGCCGTGGTCGTCCGCTTCAGCCGGTCAAGGGGGCGCTACGAGAGGCAGGGCATCCTCGTGGAAACGGCCGGGCTCGAGAAGGCCGAGCGAGAATGCCTGGAGGACGCCGACGAACGCGCCGTGGCACGGGCACGCGGGGCCGAGAGGCGACGAAAACAGGATGTCGAATTGGCCGCTCAGATGATGAAGCAGATCGCAATGTTGTTCCCCGGATGTCCGGCAAGCGAGGTTGCGGTCATCGCCGGGCACACCGCCCAGAGGGGAAGCGGCAGGGTAGGGCGGACAGAGGCTGGCCGGAATCTCCAGGAAAGTGCCCTGACTTTAGCGGTTGTTGCCGCAATTCGCCACAGACACACCCAGTACGACGAGTTATTGGCGAGTGGAGTGGATCGCGTTACCGCCCGCCAGCGAATCGCAGACAGGGTCGAGGAGATTCTGGCGAGGTGGCAAAAGTAGAGCCGTTACTTTCTGGCCCTGCTTGCCGACTGCAGGGCCGTTCTACACGTTTCTTCCTGTTGGGCCGCGCGAACTGGTCAAGTTGTAAACTCCACTACAGAGAGGATTCTCCATGCTCGTCGAACAGCAGATCGCCGAACGCCAGGAAAGGGCCAAGGCAACGCCACTCAAGGTTTTGAAACGGCCCGAAGGCGGTCTCTACGGGGATTACACTGTGAAATCTGCCAGTGGGAAGACCTATCGGGTTGCAGTTCGCGGCTCAGGGCTTTTCGAGAATTATTGCTCCTGTCCCGATTTCGCGGTCAATGCGCTGGGAACCTGCAAGCATATCGAAGCAATGCTGCTGCGGTTACGGCACCGCCACCAAAGGAAGTTGGAGACTGCGGAGTACAAGCGCACGCGCGCTTCCATTTCGCTTCAATACGGGAATTCGATCGAGGTGCGGCTGCGGGTGCCGGTCTCAACGTCGCCCGCCTTGCGATCGATCGCCGCGGAGTATTTTGACGACGCCGGCCTGTTGCGCCGCCAGGATTACGGACGATTCGCCGAGGTGCTGGAAGCACTCCGGAAGGCGGACGGCCAGGCGGTCATCTATAGCGACGTCCTGGATTACATCGATCGGGAGAACGAGTTGACCGAGGGCCTGGAGCTGGAGCGCAAGCTGCTGGCGACTACGGCGACAAACTGGACTGGGGGAGTGCGTTGGGCTGTTAACCGGCCAA
>PLGM01000398.1 GCA_003139795.1 Acidobacteriaceae bacterium
TGCCGGGCTTGTCGAATTTGTGCAGGGCGCCTTTGGTCTCGTCCTGGAAGCGGTAGCCGGGGCCACCCATGCCAGTGCCGGCGGGGTCACCCCCTTGGATCATGAAGTCGGGAATGACGCGGTGGAAGATGGTGCCGTCGTAGAGCTTGGCGGTGGACTTGGCGCGGGTGGTGGGGTGGGTCCACTCCTTGGCGCCTTCGGCGAGGGCAATGAAGTTGGCGACGGTGATGGGCGCGTCGGCCTCGAAGAGGCGAACGGTGATCTTGCCTTCGGTGGTGGTGAAGACGGCGTAGGTACCTGGGACTTGAGACATGGGTGCTCCTTTAGAAGTTGGTTGCGCGTTTTGGCCTGGGCTGTCGATTCCGGATGGAGATTTCTAGGGACGCGGCTTCAGCGTGAAGACAACGTTGACGACTGTCCGCACTTCGACAGCTTGGTTATTGAGCAGGTAGGGCTTGTATCGCCAGGTGCGCACGGCGTCCATAGCTGCCTGATGCAGTGCAGGAGGGCCGCTGACCACCTTCAGATCCTCGACGGATCCATCCGCGCCGATTACAGCATCCAGCACGACAATTCCCGAAATCCCAGCCTGCTTAGCTTTGGCTGGGTACACAGGGGCGGGATGAAATTGCAGCATTCCAGCGGCTACGCCTCCGGAGATCATGACTCGCTTCGGCGGCGACAAAACCGTCTGGTCACCCTGGCTGGCCGGCGGCAGTGCCTGCCCCTCGTGCACAATCGTCACCTTGTTCAGCGTCACCGGAGTGAGCGGCTTGTCGTTCGAGTCGCGTTCGACGCGGGCGATGGTTTTGACGACCAGGACGCTGGACTCGTCGCACTGGCCGAAGAGGGTGTAGTGCTGGTTGAGCGAGTCGTAGGCCTGCTCGGTGATGAAGAACTGGCTGCCGTTGGTGTTGGGGCCGGAGTTGGCCATGGCCAGACGGCCGGGCTGGTCGAAGTTCAGGTTGGGATCGAACTCATCTTCAAAGGCGTAGCCGGGATCACCCATGCCGGTACCGGTGGGGTCGCCGCCCTGAATCATGAACTCGGGGATGACGCGATGGAAGATGGTGCCGTCGTAATAGGGTTTGTGGTGCTGCTTCTTTTTGGTGGCGGGGTCGGTCCAATCGATGGTCCCCTCGGCCAGAGCGATGAAGTTGGCGACCGCTTTGGGGGCCTGCAGCTGGTAGAACTGGCAGGTAATGCGGCCCATGGAGGTATCCATGACCACGGTAGGGCCGTTGGGCTGGATGAGGGCGGCCTGGGTGGCCTGGGGCGCGTCAGGGAGGTCTTCAGGCGGCTTGGTGGCGGGGATTTGTGCGGTCGCCGAGGCGACAAAGGCCATGGCCAGAGAAGAAGCGAGAAGCGCGTGCGAGAGTTTCATGCCGTGTTTGAGGGTAAATCATACGGCGGGTGGGGTGCCAGAGGCTGACGGGGAGGATGTATCGTATCGTCATGAGTGTTTCCCGGATTCAACTTGCTCTCAGGCGCCTGGTCCCGGTGATGTGCGTGTATTGTTGCCTTGGAATCTCTGCTGTGCCGATCTGGGCGCAGGCAGAGAAAGAGCCGGCTGCCGGCGAGAAGGCCGCTACCGGCGATAAATCCGCAGCCGGCGATAAGGCCGCGGCGAGCGACAAGTCCGGCGCGGCGGACAAGTCCACGCTGCCGCCGCTGCCGGCGGATGCGCATGTGCAGCAGTCGATGGAGCTTGACGGCAAGACGCTGCGCTATACGGTGACCGTGGGCGCGTTGCCGGTGCGCGACGGGGACGGGAAGACAGCCGGGCATGTGGTTTTGACGGCGTATACGGTGGAGGGCGAGAACCGGCCGGTGACCTTCGCGATGAACGGCGGCCCCGGCGCGTCGTCGGTGTATTTGAATTTTGGCGCGATCGGGCCGAAGCATCTGCAGGTGGGCAATGAAGGCGACAGTCCGTCGGATCCGGCGGTGCTCAAGGACAATGCGGGCACGTGGCTGGATTTTACGGACCTGGTGTTCATCGACCCGGTGGGAACGGGATTCAGCCGGGCGAGTGTGCCGGAGGCAGATGCCAAGAAGCTCTTCTATAGCACGACGCCGGACATCGAGTATCTTTCGCGAATTATTTACGACTGGCTGGTGAGGAACAACCGGCTGGGCTCGAGGAAGTACCTGGTGGGCGAGAGTTATGGCGGGTTTCGCGGGCCGCGCGTGACCTATTACCTGCAATCGCAACTGGGAGTGGCTCTGAACGGGATGGTACTGGTGTCGCCGTATCTGAATCCTTCGATCGAGGACGGGGGCGACCTGTCTCCGGTGCCGTGGATGATGACGTTGCCTTCGATTACCGCGGCCCACCTGGAACGCGAGAACAAGCTGACGCCGCAGACGATGGCCGATGTGATCGCCTATGCGCGCGGGGAGTATGCGACGACGCTGCTGAAGGGACGCTCGGACCCCGAGGCGACCCAGAAGATGATTCAGCATGTGACGGAGCTGAGCGGGCTGGACCCGGCTTTTGTGAAGTTGTCGGGAGGCAGGCTGGAGACGCGCGCCTACCTGCGCGAGGTGTTTCGCGAGCAAGGCAAGCTGGGGTCAGTATACGACTCGAATGTAACGTCGTTCGATCCGTTTCCGTTTGCGCCGGAGCAACGGGCGAACGATCCGATTCTGGCCGCCATGATAGCGCCGATGACCACGGCGATGGTGGACTTTGTGACCCGGACGGTGGGCTGGAAGGTGGACGCGCGGTATAACGCGCTCTCCTATGACGTGAACCGGCTGTGGGAACGCGGCAACGATCTTCGCACGGGCGCGGTGCCGCAACTGCGGGAGGCTGTGGCGGCCGATCCGAAGCTGCGGGTGCTGATTGTGCACGGGTGGAACGATCTCTCCTGCCCGTTCATGGGATCGGTGCTGACAGTGGACCAGATTCCGGTGATGGGGGATGCGACGCGGGTTGCTGTGCGTGAGTATTCGGGCGGCCATATGTTCTACACGCGTGAGTCGAGCCGGGCGGAGCTGCGCAAGGATGTGATGGAGATGTACGGGAAGCATTGAGAATGCAGGGAACAGGGAATAGGGAACAGGGAACAGGGACGGAGGACCAGGGAATAGTTGTTTGCGCCCCCAGGACTATGGGCTTGGGGTTTGTCGGTCCACTTGAATTGAAGCAAAAAGGAACAACAGCAAAAGCAACCGCGGGTCATTCGACTGCGGTCGCCGCGGCGACCTCCGCTCAGGATGACAGGTATTTATACATAGCTGAGGGCCGGGTTACGGAAGTGTTGCGGCTGGCTCCGGGCGCGGCGAATTTCCCATTGACGTTCTACCCATAGATAGGCTATAGATTCATTCATGGCCAAGAAACCCGATCTTCTGCCTGGAACTTTGGACATGCTGATCCTGAAAACGCTGACCCGTGCGCCGCTGCACGGGTACGGGATCGCGCTGTCGATCAAACGACTCTCCGACGATGTGCTGACCGTGGAGGAGGGCTCGCTCTATCCGGCGCTGCAGAGGCTGTTGTTGCAGGGGTGGGTGAAGGCGGAGTGGAAGATGACGGAGACCAACCGCCGGGCGCGGTTTTACACGCTGACGGCGGCGGGACGGAAGCAGTTGGGGATTGAGCTGAGCGAGTTCGAGCAGATGATTGCGGCGATTGGGCGGGTGTTGCGGGACGCGAAGGAGGCGTAGATGAATGCGGTGAGCCGTTTTGTGAGGAAGGTTACGATTCTGCTTGGACGCAGGCGGTTTGGGCGCGAACTGGACGAAGAGATGGCGTTTCATCGCGAGCAGGCGGAGAAGGAATTCGTCGCCGGCGGGATGACGGCGGAGGCTGCGAAATATGCGGCGATGCGGCAGTTCGGCAACGCGACGCGGCTCAAAGAGAAGAGC
Organism: Acidobacteriaceae bacterium; assembly: GCA_003139795.1. Classification (GTDB taxonomy): domain Bacteria; phylum Acidobacteriota; class Terriglobia; order Terriglobales; family Acidobacteriaceae; genus Telmatobacter. Next base: position 3,877 of record PLGM01000398.1, read on the forward strand.
CACGAGCTGGTGGGGTTCAAGGCGGAGACGGTGGTGCAGGACCTCAAGTTTGCGCTGCGGCAACTGAGGAAGAATCCGGGGTTTGCGGCGACCGCGATTCTGATTCTGGCTTTGGGGATCGGGGCCAGCGTGGCGATTTTTGCATTTGTGGATGCGGCGCTGATCAAGCCGCTGCCGTATCCGAATCCGACGCGGCTGGTGGATGTGACGGAGAGCCTGGCGCTGTTTCCGCGCGGCAATCTCTCCTATCCGGATTACGTCGACTGGAAGCGGATGAACACGGTGTTCAGCTCGATGGAGGTCTACACCGGGACGGGCTACGGGTTGAGCACGCCAAGCGGCACGGAGCCTGTGCCGGGGGAGCGCGTGAGCGCGGGATTCTTCAGCACGCTGGGAATCGCTCCGATGCTGGGCCGAGACTTTCGCACGGGGGAGGATGCGCCGGGCGCTGCCCCGGTTGTGATTTTGAGTTATGGGACGTGGCAGAGACGATTTGGCGGAAGAAACGATGTGGTTGGTCAGACGGTGAATCTCAGCGGCGTCTCGCACACGATCATCGGTGTTTTGCCGAGGGGTTTTCAGTTTGCGTTGCGGGACAATGCGGAGTTCTGGGAGGCTCTGCAGCCGGATACCGGGTGCGAGAAGCGGCGCAGTTGCCACGATCTCAACGGGGTGGGGAGGCTGAAGGATGGGGTCTCAGTGGCGAGTGCATTGGCAGAGATGAAATCGATCGCGCAGCAACTGGAGAGGCAGTATCCGGATTCCAATCGCGGGCAGGGCGCGAGCGTGGTTCCTTTATCGGAAGTCATCGTGGGGGATATCCGGCCGATTCTGCTGGTGCTGCTGGGAGGGGCGGGGTTGTTGTTGTTCATTGCGTGCGTGAATGTGTCGAGCCTGCTGCTGGTGCGGGCGGAGAGCAGAAGGCGCGAGATTGCGGTGCGGGGCGCGCTGGGGGCATCGCGGGCGCGGCTGAGCCGGCAGTTTGTGACGGAAGGGCTGGCGCTGGTTGCGGCCGGCAGCATGGCGGGGCTTGGATTGGCGTATGGCGGAATGCGGGTTCTGATGGGGCTGCTCTCGAAAGACATGATGATCGGCATGCCGTTTCTTCGCGGACTGGGGTTGAACGCACATGTACTCGAGTTTGCGGGCTGCCTGGCGTTGCTTGCGGCGATGCTGTTTTCGACCACGCCGATTCTGCATTTCAGATTCTCGAATATGCGGGATGGGCTGACGGAGGGCGGACGTACGTCGGCGGGGACGCTGTGGCGGAGGATGGGCGCGAACCTGGTGGTGATTGAACTGGCTACGGCGGTGGTGCTGCTGACGGGGGCGGGACTGCTGGGAAAGAGCTTGTACAAGCTGCTGCATCTCGATCTTGGATTTCAGACGGATCATCTGGCGACGGTGGATGTAGGGCTGCCGGAGGCCGCGTTCAGCAAGGATGCGCAGGTGGTTGCGTTTGGGCGGGCGCTGCTGGATCGGGCAAAAAGCCTGCCCGGCGTGGAATCGGCTGCGATTACCAGCTTGCTGCCAGTGAGCTGCAACTGCGACACGGACTGGGTCCGCTTTGTGGGAAAGCCGTACAACGGAATCCACAATGAGGTGAATGAGCGGGAGGTGAGCGCGGGGCTTTTCACCACGCTGCATGCGAAGCTCAAGAGCGGGCGCTTCTTCAACGATGGGGACGATGCGACGAAGGCCAATGTAGTGATTATCAACGAGGCGTTGGCGCGGAAATACTTTCCGGGAGAGGACCCGATCGGAAAGAGGATGGGCGACACGGAGCTAACGCCGAAGTCGATCCGGGAGATTGTGGGTGTGGTGGAGGATTTCAAGGATGCGGGGCTGGATCAGGAGCAATGGCCGGCGGAGTATGAACCTTTCAACCAGAGCCCATACACGTATTTCCATCTGATCGTTCGCACCGTACAGGATGAGCGGGCGATCCTGCCAACACTGACGGCGGCGATTCACCAGCTGAGCCCGCAGGCGGCGGTGGAGGAAGGATCGACCATGACGCAGCGGATCAACGACTCGCAGACGGCTTATATTCACCGGTCGGCGGCGTGGCTGGTGGGGGGATTTGCGGCGCTGGCGCTGGTGCTGGGGGTGGTGGGGCTGTATGGGGTGATCGCCTACTCGGTGAGCCAGCGGACGCGTGAAATTGGCGTGCGCATGGCGCTGGGGGCGCCGCGAAGTTCCGTCTATCAGCTCATCTTCAAAGAGGCGGGGCGTTTGATTGCGGTGGGGGTGGTGGTGGGGTTGGCGGGATCGGTGGGAGCGGCCATGCTGATGCGCAAGCTGCTGTTCGGGGTCCAGGCGTGGGATGCGGGGACGCTGATTGGCGTGGCGGTGGTGCTGGCGGTTTCGGCGCTGCTGGCGAGCTACTTTCCGGCGCGGCGGGCGGCTTCGGTGAATCCAACCGAGGCGCTGCGGGCGGAGTAGCGGTTGGCGACTCCAGCGTGGCGACGGAGGGAGAAGAAAAGGCGCAAGGATGGGCGCCCGGAGATGGCGGCATACGGGAGCACATGCGCAGGGGTTGGTGGCGCGAGCGAGATTTTCAGCTTGTATGCGCTTGATTTCGCAGCGTTGTAACCTTCTATTCATCTTGGCCCGGTAGCCTCTTTTAAGGTGAGCGCCAACGTGCCAGAGATTTCCAACTCCCAAGCTCCAGTTCAGCCTGAGCCGAGCCCTCCAGACGGGCAGCAACCGGCTGGGGCGGCCGCGGCGGAGGGTTCGGCGATTCGGCAGTTCCTGCTGCTGCGGGGGAATTCGGCGATTGCGGACAGGGGCTTTCATTGGCTGATGGTGCTGTGCGCGCTGAGCATCTTCGGCATCGTGGCGCTGATTGCGACGGAGCTTGTGGTGCGCTCGCACCTGGCGTGGAGCCAGTTTGGATTAGGTTTTTTCTTCAAGGCGTTCATCGACCCCTATAGCAAGCTTCCGATGTACTGGGACCCGGTGAACGGTCATTTCAGCGCTTTGCCGTTCGTCTACGGCACACTGGTGTCTTCGTTCCTGGCGTTGCTGCTGGCGGTTCCGCTAGCGATCGGCTTGGCGGTGTTTCTGACCGAGATGTGTCCGCGCATGCTGAGGGCGCCTTTGGCTTTCGTGACCGAGTTGCTGGCGGCGATTCCGAGCGTGATTTATGGATTGTGGGCGGTGTTTGTGCTGGTGCCGCTGCTGCGGGAGCACGTGAACCCCTGGCTGATCAAGCTGCTGGGCTGGACGGGGTTATTCAATGACGACAATCCGACGGGGCTGGGCTTTGTGTCGGCGGGCGTGATTCTGGCCATCATGATTCTTCCCATCATCTCCTCGCTGACGCGGGAAGTGATGAACGCGGTGCCGGGTTCGCAACGCGAGGCGGTGCTGGCTCTGGGAGCCACGCGATGGGAGATGATCCGCATGGGCGTGCTGCGCAATGCGCGGATCGGGATTGTGGGCGCGGTCATTCTGGGACTTGGCCGGGCGCTGGGCGAGACCATGGCGGTGACCATGGTGATTGGGAATACGCCGCAGATTCAGCGCTCGCTGCTGGCTAGTGGAAGTTCAATGGCGTCGGTGATTGCGAACGAATACGCCGAAGCTTCAGGGGATCTGCATCTGAGCGCGCTGACCGAGATCGGTCTGGCGCTGTTTATTGTGACCATCATCGTGAACGCGCTGGCGCGGTTGCTGGTGTGGGCGGTGACGCGGGGAGCGCCGGCGCAGGTGCATTGATGGACGAGGGACTAAGGACTAAGGGACTAGGGAATAGGGAATAGGGAATAGGGACCAGGGAATAGCGGCGGGGGGACATAAGCTGGCGACAGAACACACACTTCGGGCGCGGATGCGGACGGCGACAGATGGCTTGGCCACGGGACTGGCCGTGTTGTCGACGGTGCTGGTGGTAGCGCCGCTGGTGGCGATCTTCGTGTATCTGATCTACAAGGGCGCCAGCTCGCTGAGCCTGGCTTTCTTTACGCAGGTTCCGAAGCCGGAGGGTGAAACCGGGGGCGGAATGGCGAACGCGATCGTGGGTTCGGCGGTTCTGCTGGGGCTGGCGAGCCTGATCGGGGTTCCGATAGGCATTTCGGGCGGGATTTTTCTAGCTGAGTTCGGGCGCGGGACGAAATTGGCGAACGCAGTGCGGTTTACGGCCGACGTGCTGAACGGTGTTCCCTCGATTGTGATGGGGATTGCCGTTTACTCGTTGATTGTGTATCAGCAGAAGCATTTTTCGGCTTTTTCCGGCGGCGTGGCGCTGGGGATCATGATGATTCCGACCGTGACGCGGACGACCGAGGAGATGCTGCTGATGGTGCCTCATGCGGTGCGAGAGGCGGCGCTGGCGCTGGGCGTGCCCAATTGGCGGTCGGTGCTGTCGATCACGGTGAAGACGGCTTCTCCGGGGATCATCACCGGCTGCATGCTGGCGTTTGCGCGGGTGGCGGGCGAGACGGCTCCGCTGATTTTTACGGCGCTGGGCAACTCGAACTGGAGCGTGAATCTGAACGAGCCCATCGCGGCGCTGCCGCTGCAGATATACACTTATGCCATCTCTCCTTACGACGACTTGCACCGGCTGGCGTGGGCGGGGGCGCTGGTACTGATTGTGCTGATTGTGGCGGCGGTGTCGCTGGTGCGCTATGTGACCAGTCGCGGCGTGCTGAAGGGAGCAAGCTAAGTGGGCGTCGGCATCGAGGTAGTGAACCTGAATGCGTGGTACGCAGCCAATCACACGCTGCAGGACATCAATCTGAACATACCGGCGAACCACGCGACGGCTTTGATTGGACCTTCAGGCTGCGGCAAGAGTACATTTGTGCGTTGCCTGAACCGGATGCACGAGACCAACCCGATTGCGCGGGTGACCGGCACGGTGCGGATCGGCGATCTGGACATCTACAAGGACGCCAAGCCGGTGGAGATCAGGCGGCGGGTGGGGATGGTGTTCCAGCGGCCGAATCCGTTTCCGACCATGTCGATCTACGACAACGTGGCCGCGGGGCTGAAGCTGAACGGATACAGGAACCGTCGGTTGTTGGACGAGATTGTGGAACAGTCGCTGAAGGACTCGGCGCTGTGGGACGAGGTGAAGGACGATCTGAAGAAGAAGTCGGGTGCAAGCCTGAGCGGCGGGCAGCAGCAACGGCTGTGCATTGCGCGGGCGCTTGCAGTCGATCCGGAAGTCCTGCTGATGGATGAGCCGGCATCGGCCCTGGACCCGGTATCGACGTCGAAGATCGAGGACCTGATCTTCGAGCTGAAGTCGCAGTACACGATTGTGATTGTGACCCACAACATGCAACAGGCGGCGCGGGTGGCGGAGAAGACGGGCTTCTTTTTGAACGGACGGATGGTGGAGTTCGACTCCACGCACAAGATCTTTACCAACCCCAGCGACAAACGCACAGAGGACTACATCACAGGCAGGTTCGGATGACGCGCATACGGTTTCAACGCAGCCTGGACGAGTTGAAGGAGAACCTGCTGGTGATGGCCGGGTTGGCCGAGCAGGCGATTCAGCGCGCCATCGAGGCGTATCGGGTGCGCGACCTGTCGATCTGCGACCTGGTAAGCCGTAGCGAGATCGCCATCAATCGGCTGGAGCGGGACATCGACCAGGCGGCGCTGGACCTGCTGGCGATGGAACAGCCGATGGCCATCGATCTGCGCTTCATCCTGAGCGTGATCAAGATCAATGCGGACCTGGAGCGCGTGGGGGACGCGGCCAAGAATATAAGCGACCGGGTGCGGAACATGGAGCAGATGGCGGTGGCCGATCTGCCGGTGGATATTCCGAGGATGGCGTCGCTGGCCGCGGACATGGTGCGCAAGAGCCTGCAGGCGTTCATTGAGGCGGACGCCGACATGGCGCGCACCGTGCTGACCATGGACGACGCCGTGGACACGATGAACCGGGCGGCGTACAAGGCGCTGACCAAGGTGATGGAAGAGGAGAGCCACCTGGCTCCGCAGGCCTTGAACGCGCTGATGACTGCCCGAGCCCTGGAGCGGGTTGCGGACTATGCCACCAACATTGCCGAGGACGTTATCTTCTGGGTGCAGGGGGCGGATGTGCGGCACCACAAGAGCTTGAAGACGGCCCCGGACCCGCATGCCATGGGGTGAGGGCTGCTTTGGGCGGATTGTGAGCAGTAATCCCAGGTCTCCTTAGAAACTTGGCTAGTTTCGCCAGCAAGCGACGACCTGAAAAGGACTGTCGGACGCTCCCAGGAACTTTCTGTAAGTTTTTGGGAATCATCCACCGGCCAAAGCCGGCTTATTGCTCAAAATCGAGACCTGGAGCACTCGGCAGGATCGAAATCCAGCAACCACTTGGCGGAATAACGAAACCGGTCTAAATCTCCCACCAATCCAGCAGTGACATGCGCGGATAGTAGAGGCCGGCGCGGATGACGTGATCAGCGCCGTGGAGGTTGCGCAGGACCTGGGCGTAGGCTTCAAGCTGGGGCGCGAAGAGCGGGCGCAGTTGGGGAAGCGCCGCGGCGGGGTCGAGATGGCCGGGGTGGGCGGTTTTGTAGTCGACGATCCACCAGGCGTCCTGGCCTTCAGACTTGGGGACGAGGCCGGCGCGGAATACGCGGTCCACGCGTACGTTGGTGAGGGCGCCGGCAACGACTCCGGCCCAGCGGACTTCGCTGGCGGCGCCGGGGTGGGGCGAGAGAATCCACTGGGCAATGGGGTCCAAAGAGGCGTTGAGCGCGAGTTGGAGCGCATTGGCGGCGATTTGGGCGGCGTGCAATGAGGCGATTCCGGAGGCGCGGACCTGGGCGGCGATTTGGGGTTCGTGCCGCTGAAGAGCGGCGCGGGCGGTCTGCCAGCCGGCTGTTTCGCGCAGACGGGAGAGATCTTCAAGGAGGGCGTGGACGGCGGCGCCCAGGGCGCGGGAGAGCAGGCCGCCTTCGTGGCGGGCGTAGGGGCCAGAGTCGCCCGTTTCCAAGGAACTGATTGCGAATCGAGATTCGTGGTTTCCCACCCTTTCGCCAGAAAAAAGGCGAAAGGATGGGGCACGGAGCACTCCTGCGTGGTCAGCTTCTCCCGCAGCAGCTTGCGAGGATGTGTCGGCCGGGGAGGGTTGGTAATCGGGCGGCAGGCGGCGGAGCAGGGTTGGCTTGGCGGGGGACGGCAGGACGAAGAGATTGTTTGCGGCGGAGGCGGCAATGGATTCGATCTCGGATTCTGCCTCTGCTTCGGCCTCTGTTGCTGCCTGGGGCGTTCCGGCGGCGGGCAGGCGGGTGGTCTTCCAGTCGTCGAAGCGGGCGCGAATCTCTTCCTCAAGGGCGGGCCAGGCGGTGGCGAGCAGGCTGGCTGACGGGTCGAGAAGGCTGAGAGTGCCGTTGGCTTCGACTTTGCAGGCGGGGCGGGCGAAGAGGTGGAGCTCTTCGCGGGCGCGGGTGGCGGCGACATAGAGAATGCGGCGGGTCTCCTGGGATTCGCGTTCACGATAAACCTGATCGACCCAGGCCTTTGATTTGCCGCGATCTTCGCCCTTGGGCTGGAGCGGGGCGATGAGGAATTCGGTGATCTCGCCTGTGGGGTTGGGTTGGGCGAGAGCGGAGTCGATCTCAGGCTTGAGGCCGCGCTCCAACCAGGAGAGGAGCTTGCGCCCACCGCTGCCAACTTTGGCCTGGAGGTCGGGGACGATGACGACTTCGAACTCCAGGCCTTTGGATTTGTGGATGGTCATCAACTGGACGCCACAGTCGCTGGAGGCGGCGGGGTCGGGCAACGCGGTGAGCTTGTCGAGGGCGGCGTCGAGCGCTGGGCCGAGCAGGTCCTGCTGGCCGGCGGGCAAACCGTCCAGACAGCTCCACATGAGGTCGAGGTTGGCGCGGGCGGTGGGATCGACGCAATCGGCACCGCCAAGACGGAGCCAGACTTGCTGGAGCCAGGTGCCGGGCGAGGCGGTAGGCTTTCCACCCCACGGAAGAAGACCTGTCCGTGGGGACCCCGGCTCTTCACCCCACGGACGAAGACCTGTCCGCGGGGACCCCGGCTGGCTGGCGCGGAGGGCGGGCGCTTCAGCGAGTGCGGAGAGGACGCGGGTGGCGGCGCTGCGTCCGGCCTTGCCGAGGAGTGAGAGGCGCTCAGCAAGCAGATCGGGGACGGGCCGGGTGAGCAGTTCCGGGTCTTCGGCGCTGGTGAGGCGGTGGAGGTCGTCGAGAGTGAGGCCGCACCAGGGGGCGCGGAGGACGCCGAGCCAGGCGACGCGGTCTTGGGGATTGAGCAGAGCGCGGGCCAGGGCGAGGGCGTCGAGGACTTCGGGGCGGGCAGCGAGTTTTTCCAGATCGACGGCGCGGAATGGAATTTCCGCGTCGTGGAGGGCCTGGGCGATGGGGGCGAGGGCGTTGCGGGTGCGGCCGAGGACGGCGATGCGGTACTTTTCCTCTCCTCCGCGCTCACGGGCCAGACGGCACTCCTCAATGCGGCTCGTATGGCTGCGAATCAGATCGACAATTTCGTTTGTCTGGAGGGAAAGCGCGGTTGGTTCACCGCTGTTGGTGTCAGGTGCAACCGATTTGTAACGTTCGGTTTGTAGATTGAAGTTAAGGTGGAGCTTGAAGTATAGATTGGGGCTGGCCTGGACCTGGCGGGCGGGGTCGGCGGAGGAGAATGTGACGCCGCTGCCGTCGGGGGCGGCGAAGACCTGGGTGAAGACTTCGTTGAGGCGGCGGACGAGCGACGGGGTGGTGCGGAAGTTGGCTGAGAGGGGGATGAAGTCCAGGGTGAAGGGGTCGGGATTGGAGGGATTGGGGATTTCAAGGCCGATTTCCTTGACGCGGGGGAAGAGTTCGGCGTCGGCGTCGCGGAAGAAGTAGATGGACTGCATGGGGTCGCCGACGGCGAAGCAGGTGCGGGCGGTGCGGTCGGGCCAGGCGGCGATGAGGCCGGCGAGGAGCTGGTGCTGGCGGCGGCTGGTGTCCTGGAACTCGTCGACGAGCAGGTGGCGGATGGCGTCGGCGACGGCAAAGGCGGCATAGGTGGGGAGACCATCGTCGGCTTTGAGGACGCTTTCGGCGATCTGCGCGACCTCAATGAAGTCGACGGCGGCGGCTTCGGCGAAGACGACCTTGAGCTGGGCGGCGGCGTGGCGGAGGAGAGTGAAACAGGCGCGGACGATTAGCCAGTCGTCTTCGGTGTAGCGGACTGGGGGCAAGGTTCGGACGGCGGCGAGCGAGGACTCGAGGCTGGGGACGGCCGCCAAGCGGGCAATGAGGTCGAGGATCCGGGCCTTCTCGCGCTTGCGGTCGGCGGGAAAGCCGAGGTTCTTGTCGATGCGCTTGCGGAAGATGCCGTCGCCGGTGAGCAGCAACTGAGCCAGACAGAGGAGGGCCTGTTGCGCTTCTTCGAGGGCGTCGGGGGTGGGGAATGGAGGGCCGGGGAAGTCTGCCACTTCGGCGAGCTCGCGGTGGAGCTGGCCGTTGGTCTGCGTACAGGCGAAGCGGGCGAGTTCGAGGGCTTCGTCGCGTGCGCAGGGGACCTGATCGAGAAGCTGACTGATCTGGGTGAGCGCGTTGCGAACGGCGTTGCCGAAGGGGCGCTCAAGGCGCTCGCGGAGGGCTTCCCAGTCGGGGTTGTGGCTGAGCACGAAGTCGTGCATCCAGCGGTCGCGCTTGGATAGCATTTCGACGAGGAGGTCTTCCAACTCCTGCCAGTTGTTATCGCGCCAGAGGAGAAGGGCTTCAACGGCGGCGCCAAGCGCGGGGTCGCCGGGGTTGCCGATTTGTTCGAGGGTCTGGCGGGCGGCGCGGCGATAGAGGTCGCCGGGCTGCTCGGCGATGGCGAGGCCGCCGCCGAGGCCGGAGAGGAGCGGCTGCTGGAGGGCGAGGTCGCGGCAGAAGGAATCGATGGTGGAGATTCGGAGCTGGGCGGGCAGGTCGAGGAGTTTCCAGCCGCGGGCGTTGGAGCGCGCGAGGGCGCGGCGGGCGAGTGGGCTGGGCTCGGGGTTGCGGAGTTCGTCAAGAATGCGGTTGCGCATCTCGGCGGCGGCGGCGTTGGTGAAGGTGATGGCGACGACCTGGCCGGGCTCGTCCACCTCGCCGAGGAGGGTGAGGAAGCGCTCGGTCAGGAGGGTGGTTTTGCCGGAGCCGGCCGGGGCCTGGACGAGAATGGAGCGGGCGGGGTCGAGAGCCTGGTCGCGCTGGGGCTGGTCGGGGGGCGGGGAGCTGGGCGCGGTTTTACTCATCGGCCGCCTCCGCGAAATTGGGGCTTTCGGGGTCGTCTTCGGCTTCGGGTTGGGGCTGATTTTCCTGGATACGGCAGAGGGTTTGGAGGCCGCAGCGCTGGCAGGTTTTGGGAGGGTCGCGGGGATCGACTTCGGCGCGTCCGGCGAGGAAGTCTCGGGCTAGCTGCTCGATGGTTTCGCGCCAGTTGATGAGGTCTTCCGCTGCGAGGGGGCTTTTTGCCAAGGTGCTGCCGCTCTTGAGACCGGCGAAAAGGGTGGCGGAGGGGTCGCCGACGCGGCCGGCAAAGGTGAGGTCGCCGGGGCGGAGTTTGGCGAAGACGAGACCACCAAGGATTTCCTCTTCGCCGAGGGCAAAGCCGGCGTAGAGAGGGAGTTGGACGTCGTCGGGGCGGGGCAGGTCCCAGGATCTGGGCGAGACATCGCCGGATTTGTAGTCGAGGACGAGGACGGAGCCGTCGCTGAGGAGGTCGAGGCGGTCGAGGCGGAGTTCCAGGGTGAGGCCGGCGAGGGCGATGGTGCGGGAGGCTTCGGTTTCGAGGACTTCGAAGGGGATGCGGGTGGATTCATAGTCCAGCCAGGCAGTGACCAGGCGGGTGAGGCGCTGTTGCTCGATCTCCAGATAGCGCGCGGGCATGCGGTCGCGGAGGCTGGGGCGCAGTTCTTCCTGGAAGACGCGTTGGACGTGGGCGACGACCAAGGACTGCCGGTCGGGCTGGTTCTGGAGATGGGCGTGGGAGCGGATGCCGTCAGGCGGGCCGGCCCAGATGGAGTGGAGGACGGCGTGGAGGAGTTGGCCGCGCTGGGAGGGGGTGAGGGAAGGTTGGGCCGGCTCCCAGCTTTGCGCGGCGAGGCGGGCGGTGGCGAAGGCTTTGAAGGGGCATTGGGACTGGGCGGTGAGGACGCTTGCTCCGCCGTGGAGATGGCCGGGGGGATAGGGAATGCGGCTGAAGTCTTCGACGGGGATCGTGAGCGGGGACGGGTTGGGCGGGGCGGCGAATTCCGCGGGCAGGGGCTGCGGCGGGGCGGCGAGTTGGGCGATGAGCCGCGAGGGGCGGGACTCGACGCCCTCGATCTGCTTTGCATAGCTGAAGTGAACTTCGGGTGCGGAGGCGAGCAGGCGGGTGGTGATGGCGTGGGCAAGATCCCAGTCAAGCTGGGGGGTGGCGTGGGGCATGCGGGCTTCGCGCTGCACTTCGGGCGGCAGCAGGGGATGGGTGGCGCCCCCGGCCGGCCAGGCGTCTTCGGTTGCGCCGAGGAACCAGACAGCATCGGCAGTGAGTCCGGCGGACTCGGCGGGGCCAGCGATCTGGATGGGCGCGTCGCGAGATTCGGGGGCAAAGAGGGTCTCTTCGAGGCTGCGGGCGAGAACGGAGAGGAAATCCTTCCAGTCGATGCGGCGACCGTCGAAGCCGAGCGAGCCGGAGGTTTCAAGGGCTTGCTGCCAGCGGCGAACGGCCTGGAATTCGGCGCTTGAGAGCGGCTGGTAACCGGCAAAGTGGAGGGATTCAAGCAACTGCGGAACCAGTTCGGCCCAGTCAAACGGGGTTTGCGGGCGGCGGGCGAAGTCGTTGAGGCGGCGCCTGGCCTGGTTGATGCGGTCGACCCAGGGAGCGGGCAAGGGATTGTCTTGCGGCTGACCGGTGAATGGGGCCAGGAAGGCTTCGAGGGTCCAGTCCGGCTGTTCGAGGCCGCAGCGGCGGAGGGCGCGCATGCGGGCTTGGAGGGCGGAGGATTCCTGGGGGCTGGCGGCGGCGTGGCCGGTGGAGAGAAGCCAGTCGAGTTCGTGCTCGGCGAGCGGGCCGGAGAGCCAGCGGAGCAGCAGGTGGGCGGCGCGTGAGAGGGCGACCTGGCTGAGCGGGATTCCGAGGGAGAACTCGAAGAGCGGGGAACTGGCGAAGGCGGTGTGGCGGAGAAAGGCGCGTTCGATCTGGCCGCGGCGGCTGGTTGCGCTCTGGGTTACGACGAGGATGCGGGCGCGGGGGTTGGCGGCAAGCTGGGCTTTGCACCAGAGGGCGCAGGCGGCCAGTTCGGCCTGGTCGTCGGAGACCTGGTGAAAGTGAGCCTGAGCGGCGGGTTGATGGAGAGCGGCTTCCTGCCATGGGCCCCAGGCGTCGAAAAGGGTGCGCTGGACGGGCAGGATGCGGTCAAAGCCGGCGAGCAGGAGCGGCGGACGGTCGGACTGGCTGGCTCCGGGCGCGGGGTTCTCAAGGAGCGGGATCAACTCGAGGGGCAGGCGGGCAGGACTGAGCAGGTTGCCGGCGCGGCAGGTTTCGTCGAAAGTGGCGAGCCAACGGCTGAAGGCGGCTGCATCGTCCTGCCAACTGGAGCGGGCGGGCGGGCGCAGGAATTTGGGGGCGTGGGAGCAGAGCAGTTCGTGGGCTTCCATGGCCAGGGCGGCGAGGCGGTAGCGCGGGCCTTCAAGGACAGTAGCGAGCCGGAGGTCCGCCGCGGCCAGGCCGGCCCAGAGGGATTGCTCCTGGGTAGGGTTCAGCAGCAGGCGGCCATCGAGAGAGCGCGTAGTCCAGGCGGAGCGGACGAAGCTGTTCCAGTCCAGGATGCCGGGCGCGGGCCAGGCGGAGAGGCCTTCGGACTGGCGGGCGCGATGGAAGGCGGAGCCAAGGGCGCGGGCAGCGCGCTCACTGGCCGTAACCACAAGGCCGCCGCTGCGCAGCCATGCATCGAGTTGAGCCTCCGGTCCTGCCCCCATTTCAGCGTTATACGCCGCAGGGCGGGGGGAGTGCCATCAACTGGTGTCCGCGACGCAGGGTTTGGTTCTGGATTACCCCTCCTATTCCACGGGGGCAGGCCGCGTCCGGGACCGCGACCCCAGGTCCGCGGACTTTAATCGTGCACGCCCAGCTTAGCCAGGAGATCATGGTCCAAACATCGTTCCTTGTCGGTGGGTTTTTTGTCGAACAAGAAACCGGTATTGTTCAGCTGGTGCGAGAAGACCTCGAAAAGGTAGTCAATGGCCTTGATCAGGATAAAATTCATCACGATCGGGTCTGTCACCGCTCTTATGTCCTTGTCGACCACAATGACGACGCGGGGGAGCAGATCGTCTTTCTGGATATCGAAGACTTGTGCGTAAGAAGACGAAGTCAATGCCACGCCCGCGATGTAGACGGCCAGGCCAAACTCCTCGCGCGGCAGATCCTCCTCAAACAGATACAGACAGGTAGTATCGGAATCAGGTCGCGCTTTTCTTGGATCTTCCGGATCGAGATAAAGCCGTTTTATATAATCGACCGTTTCACCGGGAGTTTTCTTGCGGTCATAACCAAACACGTAGGTCCAGTCCCAAACAGTGGACCTAATGGCTTGTTCCATCTTTGAGATGTCCCCGGGCAAACGAAAAGAGCTGCCCATTCGCAGTATGAACGGCCTTACCGGTACGGTGAGCATCTGGCTGAGCTTTGCGCTTGCGCCTTGCGCCTTTGAAGCTTCACCAAGGAGGCTACTCGCAACTTCGGGCGGAAGATCGTGCGCAGTGGCGCTCTTGGCTCGTTTGAGCAGGGCGTCGATAAGATCGTAGAGGCTCTTTGCGCCGCCAATTGCCGTGGCGAGCATTTGCACATCGAATGGCATGGGTTTCTCCAGGACGCGAATCCACCAATTGTCCGCCTGTAGCAATTTGATGTCAACCATTCCTTTCGCGCCGAGGAGCCGGTTGTAAACTTGGTCTGTGATGCGTCGATTGCTTGCTTGCTCATTGCTCGGAGCTGTTGCGCTGGCCGGGTGCCACTCGGGCCAGAAGGGTGGTTCCGGGGCTTCCGCCCCTCAGACCTTCAAGGTGTACAAGCTGCGCGGCA
>PLGM01000061.1 GCA_003139795.1 Acidobacteriaceae bacterium
TGAGCCTCTCGACTCATACAGCTCCCATCATGGAGCCGTGTTACGTGCCACCTGCCAGTGAGCAAACAACTCTGGACACCTGCGCGAGATGCGAGCAATCCAGTGTCGTGCCCTCCGGAGATGTTGGCGTAACTTTTTGTATTTCCTTTTGGCCCAGAAGACCAGCTCTTGGTCCAGTTGACGTTTGATCGAGTAGAGCGCTGTGCGGTAAAACCGCCCGTAATATTGGAACCACCCCGGATGATCGGATTGTAGAGTCGAGACAGTTCTTCGATCGCCTTATCACTACATTTGGGTAGTTTCCAGCTTCGTATCCTCTCCCGAATCGCCTTTGCTGCCTTGGTGGAAATCGCTGGACTGAAGTTGAGAAAGGCCTTACCAGTGCGACTCTTTGATCTTCTCGGGCGAAATTCATACCCCAGAAAATCGAGCTTCTCATGGTCATGTCTTCGCTTCCGCAACTCATCCTTGCAATAGACGATCTTCGTCTTTTCCGGATGAAGTTCCAGTCTGCAGTCCCGCAACCGCGCAGCAATGGCATTCCTTACTTCCTCGGCTTCCCTCTCTGTCCTGCAGTGCACGATGACATCATCGGCATACCTCTCAAATGGAACTCGAGGATACTTCACCGCCATCCATCGATCTAATGCGTAATGCAGAAACAGATTGGCGAGCAGTGGGCTGACTGCGCCACCTTGCGGCGTGCCCTTTTCCCTTGGAACCAATCGCCCCTCCTCCTCTTGCACTGGCGCTTTCAACCAGCGTTCGATGTAGAGGACCATCCACCGCTGCGATGCGTGTTTCTTTACCGCTCGTAACAGTAGATCCTGATCCAGATTGTCGAAAAAGGCCTTGATGTCCAGGTCCAAGACCCAGTCATAACGCCAGCATCGCTGTCGCGCCTGACCCACGGCAGACGGGACTTGCACCCGCTAGGCTGGATTAAGAGGTTTCACTTTCTCATCTTCAGTTCCTCCTCTTCCGAGCTTTACCCAACGCGACTTAAACCGTTTTCGTCGGAGCTTTGTCCCGCAGTAACCATCTCGCCGCGGTTTTGACATCGTCCAATTAATTTCGACACTTCAACAGTGGTTTCCTTGCGGTCCTCTTCTTGCCTGATACCTGACCCGGTCAATGCCGGGCCTTTTCCTTCCGCGCTCACGACCATGGCTTTGGGCCACAGCCGCCGAAAGGCGGTTTGGAACCTGCTCCTGCAAGCCGGTTGCCGAGTCGGCCGGAGGAATTGCACCTCCGGCCGCTCACAGATTCCGGACGTGATGCTCTCGCATCATCCGGCTCGTGCAGTCCGTGAGAGGGCGGCGCCTTTCGTCCAAGCGTGAGGGTTCCTCCCATTGCTGGTTGACCCAACCTGAACTGGACCGCCCACCCCCTTCGCTCGACTGCCATTACAGCAGCTTCATCGCTACTACGAAGTGGTCCGCCCCTGACCGAAGCATCGGTACTTTCTGCCTTGCGTTTTTGCGCTTGAGCATTTTCCCTTTGCATCTTCGATCAGGTTCCCAAGTTCCGTACGAAAGCTTAAATGAGAGTCACGCCCCCTATACACCGGACGCCGTCCGGCCGGTACACAGGTTTCCACCAGACTGCTCCCGGAATCCCTCGGAGACCCCGGTTTTGACGTCGTCTAAGTAGGTTTCGATGCTTGATCGGAGGTTCACTTGCGTTCGTCTCTCTCATCCATACATGACGTGGTCTACCCACGCCTTTTGACCACAACGTTCACCACCATGGCCATTGTGCCGCAGCAGCTTGTGGCAGTTTGAAGCCTCTCCCCGCAGAGCGGCTTCGAGGGTCCTACCCTCATCTCTCGTACAGCGTGAAGTTTGCACCTCTCTTTCTTCTTGGCCAACCGAGGGGCCTACCCTCATCGGATAAGCGGTTACGCGCTACTCGGCCTTAACGTCCTTTTGCGCTCGTGGCGCACAATCACCGGCAAACCGTCCCCAACCAGGTTTTTGACGTTCCCAGAATCTCTGGCAGACACCGGACAGGGTCGCGGAAGGATCGGCGACCATCTCCGTAACCCTTCTTGCCCGGCACCTCCCGATCGGTTATGCTTTGCGACGTGCTCTGCACATTTGAAGGAGGCGCCATGCAACGCCGTTCGTTTCTCAAAGCTGTCGCCGCGGCGGCGCCTGCCGCCGGTCTGCAAACCTTTCTCGTGACTCAGGCGCGTTCCCAGACCCCTGCATCCCCGCCCCCAAGCTCACTCCATGTCCTTGGAGCCGGGGAGGACCGCTTCGGCCATCCCCACTCGTTGGGGTTCAGCTCAATTCTTTTCAAGGTGCCCACCAGTGAAACCGCCGGCGGCCTCTTCGTCATGGAGCACACCCATCTGCTCCAGGGCGGGCCTCCCCTGCACCTGCACCTGAATCAGGAGGAATGGTTCTACGTGATGGAGGGGGAAGTGGCCTTCCAGGTGGGCGAGCAAAGGCTACAACTGCATGCGGGGGAATCTGTGCTGGCTCCGCGCCGCGTGCCGCACACCTTTTCCTCTGTTGGCGCGACGCCCAGCCGCCTGCTGATCGCTTTCTGTCCTGCCGGCAAGATGGAGCAGTATTTTCGCGACGCTGAAAATGCCAAGGAGTCGGCGGGGGATGCAGAGTTCATGCGACGATACGAGATGGAACTGGTTGGTCCTTCTTCGTTTTGAAATCGTAGGCCGGACCAAAACCATGCCTCGCAACATTGGGTCCACCGTTCGAACAGCCAACGATCCGTCCGCGTGTCCGGATGATTTGCTTTCGGGCGGTGTCTGATGATCGTGTCCCCTAAACCGAGAAGATCACTCATGGACGACCCGCTAAACGGACATTAGCGTGCAAAAGAGGTTCTGTCCGGATTGCCGACAAACCAGGCACAGCCCCAATCCAAGACCCTGGGGTGTTTAGCGGGACGAATTGTTGTGATCACCCCTGCGCTCGATGCGTGCATTGCCCTGTTAACCGGCCAATCAGTGC